>JALSPX010000182.1 GCA_026985755.1 Sulfurovum sp.
CTTATCCCAAACACTGCAAACTGCATTATCAGTAGGAAAACGACATGGTAAAGTAGCTATTTTAGAAATCAATACAAAAAAAATGATACAAGAAGGTCATACATTTTATCAATCTCAAAATGGTGTTTGGCTAATAGATTTTGTGCCTACGGAGTTTATAAAAAGAAGAGAAGAAGATATATGCTAAATAAATTAATAAATATAGAAATAGACCTATTGATATATCCACTAATAAGCATATTAAAATGTATTTTTAAAAGAAAAAACAACACCATATCAGAAGAAAAAGAGCATAAGATAAAATTATTTGACACTGTAAATAGTGAGCCTGTCATTCAAAATGAAACAGTAAACTATGCTATAACAGAGATTACCGAATACTATATTGAGCATATATTTTGTGATTATCAAACATTCATAGGCTCTATTTCGCACATAGTAGAAGCTTTACCAAATATAGAGAGCATAGAAAGGCATAAAAATAAAATAGATGTCAAATTTATAGATTTAGAAGATATAACAATTCAACTAGATAACTATCGTATTTCAATTTTCTTATATGATATAATAAAATCTACACCACTCAAAGAGGTAGAAATGATTATGCATGTATTTAAAGATAAAATAAACTCCTTCATTAACCACACGGAATCAACATGAAAGAACTTTTTGCAATCTTCGGTAACCCTGTTGCTCACTCCAAATCGCCTCTTATGCATAATCTTGCCTTTGAGGGGTTGGGGTATGATGCTTGTTATACACGTTATTTACTAGAAAAAGGAGACAAACTCAAAGAGACTTTTTTCTCTTTAGGACTTAAAGGAGTGAATGTCACCGTACCTCACAAAGAAGCAGCTTTTAATGCCTGTGATGTACTTGACCCCTTTGCACAAAAGATTGGTGTGGTCAATACTATTGTAGAGCGTGATGGCTTGCTTTATGGATATAACACAGACGCACCTGGTTTCTTGAAGGCTATTTCAGAATTTACAGAGATTAAAACGGTACTCTTTTTAGGCGCAGGTGGTACGGCACAGTCAACGTCAAGTATCTTACGTGATGAAGGCTATGAAGTGACTCTGCTCAACAGAAGTGAGGGACGCTTGGAGAAATATAGTAAAGATGGATTTCAAACCTATACCTTTGACACATTTCCCCTTGATGATACTGCTTCTACACAGTTTGACTTGGTCATCAATATGACTTCTGCAGGGCTAGAAGACGATAACCTCCCTGCACCCAAAGAGATACTTGAAGCAGTCATACCCCAATCCAAAGCATGTGTGGATGTCATCTATGGTAAAGAGACACCCTTTTTAAAACTCTCTAAACGTTATAATAAACCCACCAAAGATGGATCTGATATGCTGCTATATCAAGGTATCATTGCCTTTGAGTATTTTACCCATCATCAATATATATTTGATAAAATCAGACTCCATATGCAAAAAGCATTTGATTTTAATTAACCTTTAATAAGTACAATATCATAAAAAGGAGTCTTTCACGTGATAAATATACTAATGATAGAAGATGACCCAGAATTCGCAGAACTACTTGCGGAGTATCTGTCACAGTACGATATAAAAGTCACCAATTTTGAAGACCCATATCTAGGGCTCAGTGCTGGAGTAAAAAAATATGATTTACTCATACTCGATTTAACACTCCCCGGCATGGATGGACTAGAGGTGTGTGAAGAGGTGATACGTAAATATGATATACCTGTCATTATCTCTTCTGCTCGTTCCGATATCAATGATAAGGTAGAGGCACTTGCCATTGGAGCAGATGACTACCTGCCTAAACCTTATGACCCCAAAGAGATGTATGCACGTATTATGTCACTACTGAGACGATACTCAAAGCTTCAAGATACAGCATCTACTGTACCAGAGGGTGACTTTGAAATCAAAGGAGATACTATCTATTTTAAAGGCAGTGCGCTCAATTTAACACCTGCAGAGTTTGAAGTGCTCTCTTTGCTAGTAAAACATCAGGGTATTACCCAGTCACGTGAGCAAATCATCAATACCTCTGGCAATATGAGTATAGACTCTCAAGGTAAAAGCCTTGATGTCATCATCTCTAAGATACGCTCCAAACTTGGAGAAAAAGAGGAGAGTGACAGTAAACGTATACAAGCTGTACGAGGGATAGGATACAAGCTTGTTTAATGGCTTTACCTCCCTCAAAAGCAAAATTAGACTTGTTTTTTCTCTGACACTGCTTCTTCTTTCTTTTTTATTTATCGGTTCCATACAGTATGACCACCTAAAATATGATGAAGACAATGAAATGCATGAACGTCTTGTCACACACTATCTCTATAACTATTTTCTTATTTATGGGAAAATAGATGAGGCATATTTAGAGTCTCAGAATTTTTCTCTCATCAAAGACAAGGCAAAAATTGTTCAAATAGAACATTATTTCAAAGATAGAGACAAAAACAGAAGTAAAAAATATGCTGTTGAAACGTATAAACTACAACGCATTATTCTTATAGACAATGAAAAATTTAAACTTTTTTTACAAAACAAAAATAAACCAAAATTCCCTGTAAAACGTATTATTCTTTTTAGTATTGTATTTTTCCTGCTCATTATGCTCTATTTTTGGGTGATGCAAAGTTTAAAGCCACTCTCTGTACTTAAAAATAAAATAAAAACATTTTCTGAAGGCAATTTGGAAATAGATTGTAAAAGTGATAAACAAGATGAAATCGCTGAAGTTGCCAATGAATTTGACCATGCTGTTACAACCATACGTGAACTTATACAATCTCGACAACTCTTTTTGCGTGCCATCATGCATGAGCTAAAGACACCTATAGGCAAGGGTAGACTTATCGCAGAGATGCTTCCAGATGAAAAAAACAAAGCACGAATGCATAGCATTTTTGAACGTTTAAATCTTCTCATAGATGAGTTTGCAAAAATAGAAAAAATCACCTCAAAGAAATTTAAACTAAATGTAAAACCCTACAAGATGAGTGATATTGTAGAGGGTAGTATTGATTTACTGATGATAGATAACCCCAAAGAACTTATCATGCTACAAACTATCAATGACTACTCTATTGACGTAGATTTTGAACTCTTTACACTGGTCATAAAAAATCTACTTGACAATGCAATAAAATATAAAAGTAGTGAAAAAATAATCGTTCAAATTAACAATCATAAAATAGCCATTGTTAACAAAGGGGAAGCACTCTCAGAGCCAATGGATAATTACTATAAGCCATTCCATACATCCAAGCAAGGTTTAGGTTTAGGTCTATATATTGTCAAGAGTATTTTAGATATTCATAAAATGAAAATATTTTATAAGCATGAAGAGGGAGAAAATATATTTACCATCACATAGAATGTAGGGGCAGACCCACATGTCTGCCCTTCAATCTCTATAAATACAACTTACGCCTGCGTAATCGTATCCGAAAGCATAAATGAAAGCTCCAATGCTTGAGAAGCGTTGAGTCTAGGGTCACACTGTGTATGATAACGACTAGCAAGCCCCTCATCATCAATAGGACATGAAGTACTCCCTGTACACTCTGTGACATCATTGCCCGTCATCTCTAGGTGTATCCCTGCTGCAATCGTACCATGTTCTTTATGGATGGCAAAAAACTGCTCTACTTCAGAAAGAATATTATCAAAATTTCTTGTTTTATATCCAGTAGAAGACTTCTCTACATTTCCATGCATTGGGTCAATAGTCCATACGACATTTAACCCTGCATCTCTTACTTTTTTGAGTAAAGGTGGGTATGCCTCTGCAATTTTAGATGCCCCCATACGCACAATAAGATTGAGTCTTCCCTCTTCATTGTCAGGGTTCAGTGCCTCTATAAGCGCGATAAGTTCATCTTCGCCCATAGATGGTCCGACCTTGCAGCCAATAGGGTTTTTAATCCCCCTAAAGTACTCTATATGGGCTTCTTTCAAATCTCTTGTTCTGTCCCCTATCCATAGCATATGTGCAGAACAGTCATAGTACTCACCCGTCTCAGTATCTTTTCTTGTCAATGCCTCTTCATAATTAAGCAATAAGGCTTCATGTGAAGTATAGAGCGTTGTTTGATGGAGCTGAGGCATGATGTCAGACGTAAGCCCACATGCTGCCATAAATTTCATCGCATGATCAATTTTATTAGAGAGTTCATCATACTTTTTACCTAGTGTATTATCTTTAATAAATTCCAAGTTCCACTGATGTACTTTGTTTAAGTCTGCTAAGCCACCACGTGAAAATGCGCGCAATAAATTGAGTGTAGCTGCAGACTGGTTATAGGCTTTTATCATATTCTCAGGGTTTGGTACACGTGCTGCTTCATCAAACGCTATCCCATTAATGATGTCTCCACGATACGAAGGCATTTTTACCCCATCTTTCTCTTCAAAATCAGAGCTTCTTGGCTTGGCAAACTGTCCTGCTATACGCCCTACTTTTACTACAGGTTTACCTGTAGAGTACATAAGTACCATATTCATCTGTAGCATAAGTTTAAAAAGGTTTTTAATATTCTTCGCATTAAAATCAGAAAAACTTTCTGCACAGTCTCCACCTTGGAGTAGAAATGCTTCACCACGTCCTGCAGCTGCAAGCTTCTCCTTGAGTCTTCTGGCTTCACCCGCAAAAATAAGTGGTGGGTAAGATGCCAATGTCTCTTCTACCTCTTTGAGTTTTGCTTGGTCTTCATATGTTGGTTGTTGCTTTATAGGAAATGCTCTCCAGCTACTTGGTGTCCAACTCATAGTTTATCCTTATAGGGGCATGTATGCCCAAAAAATTAATGCAATGATTATAGCTTAAAAAAGATGAAAAAGTAAGCAGTAGCGAGCATTGTAAAAAAATGTAAAAAATTTAGTAACATTTATGTTATATTTAAGAAAAAATATGCCTTTTCACATGGTGAATAAGTTGTGAATAACTCATATTAAATAATGCAAGCCTATTTTTAGGGCTTTATCATAATTCGGTTACTTTTTGGCAACAAATGTAACAAAGTTTGCCCATTGGAAAACTGTCTCTATTTTTGTAAATCCAGCATCTTTACACATCTGTATGTTTTCCTTTATCGTAAACGGGATAAGCACATTTTCCAAAGCCTCTCTCTTCTGTGCTATCTCATATTCGCTATAGCCTTGCTCTTTTTTATAATCATAATAGATATCTATCATCTGTTTATCCAAAACCTTGTTTTCAAAAATCACTTTCTCAGAAAAAATAAACATACCCTCCTCTTTTAAGCCTTGAAAAATCTTCTTCATTAGTTCTAAACGCTGTATGGGTCGGATAAACTGTAGTGTATAGTTGGCTACAATAATATCTTCATCTTGATACACGTAGGTTAACATATCTGCAAATTCCAACTCAATATTTGCACCAAATGCCTGACACTTTTGCGCTGCACGGTCTAGCATGGCTTGAGAATTATCTACGCCTTTAAGTTGCATCGGTACACGCATCTTGGCATGCAGGTCTAGTAAAAATTTAGCTGTAGATGCACCTAAATCTAAAACTTTTAGTCCTTCTTTTTGCTCTGCCAATATCAGAGATATAATCAACTTTCTCACCTCATCATAAAATGGCACTGAACGACTCAACATATCATCAAACACAGAAGCCACCGCTTCATCAAATTCAAATTTCTTATGTATCTTTTGTGTAAATACTTTATCTTTTGGCATGTTTAGCCCTCTCCTATAAAATCTTGCATACTTTTATAATATTTTATATCTGAAGATATATCAATATGTCCTCTATTCTTAATTACGATTACCTTTAACTGTTTTGGATCAAACGCCTCTATCAATTTTTGTGTACTGCTCTTGGGAATAACCTGATCTAATGCTGCCACAATAATCAAAGTATCAGCTTTGATCGCCTTGACGCGGGATAGTGAATCGTAACGTTCATCCAATAAAAAAGATACAGGGTACATTGGATATCTTTCTTGTGCAACATGTAGAATACTATCATATGGAGTGATGAGTGCCAATTTAGACACATTTCTATGTGCCGCCACATACGTTGCAATACCAGAACCCAAACTTCGACCACCAATGGAGATACGTTTATGTTTCGACTTGATAGTATCATACAGTTTTAATGCATCACTGTAAAGCATTTTTTCTCTAGGCTTTCCTGTACTTTTTCCATAACCTCTATAATCCATCAAATAACAAGTGAATGCTGGAAATTGTTTTGCAACATAATCTGAACTCCCTGCCATAGATTCTCCATTTCCGCCAAAGTAGAGTATAGCATTTTCATGTCCAGGATTCAACACATGTACATATATCTCTGCGTCATTAACTTCCAACATAAACCCACCATATTTTGTTTGTACATCGGGGGTCGGATGATAAAGAATTTCATATTTAAAAATATAAAGTAGTATACCTATCGCTACATAACCCAAAATAAAAGTACCTAGAGCCAATTTCAAATAGCGTTTTAACATACTATACTTTTTGCCATTTGTATATCATTTAGAATTTGACACTTCAACGCAGTGAAACTATCAAACTTTCTATTTTTACGTATAAATCCTATAAATTCCATTTTAACAATGCCCACTATAAAGCCAATATTTTTATCCAATACATGACTCTCTACAGCAAAGGTACTGTCCGTCGAGACCCTATGCCCAATAAAACTAACAGAGGGTAACCATTCATCTTCAATATATACACGTGTAGCATAGACACCTTCCAAAGGTAGTTGATACTCTTTAATATTAAAATTGAGTGTTGGTACTAAATTTTTCTTTCCTAATCCTTGACCTGAGATAATCCTACCCTCTATACAATACTTTCTGCCTAAAAGTCTGTTTGCTATATCTATCTTGCCTTCACATAGATACCTTTTAATGGTACGAGAATGCACAGGAATACCCTCAATACTAATTTCTGAGACTATCTCTACCCTACCATCAAATAACTTGCTCAGTGTCTTTGCTGTACCTGTTTTATCTTTACCAAATGCAAAGTCATACCCTACAACTATCTTTTCAAGTTTTGGGAAATCACTTTTTAGGTTGCTTACAAAGCATTCGGGTGTCAAATCTTTAATCACCTCAAAATGATAAAAACAACACATTTTGGAAGTAAAGTTTGCACGTTTGTATCCAGGAGTCAAATACCCACCATTTCGCTCTATAATAACTAAGGCATCCACCTTCTCTATAAGTCGTTGGTGCGCAATATGTATCCCATCAAAAGAACCTATAGCAATAGACTTAATCTTATTTCTATATTCCAATTTCTCATTTCTCATTTCTCATTTCTCATTTCTCATTTTCACAAAGTGATAAAGATACTCTTGATTCCCCTCTTTACCTGTCACCCTAGACTCTGCTTGATACACCTCTTGCCAGCCAAGCTTCTTTGTCTCAGCTTCAAAAGCCTCTTTGCGTCGTGCTATGGCATCGATATCTTGCACCACGCCTTTGGAGTCACGCTTCACATCTTTGCCCACTTCAAACTGTGGTTTGTAGAGTATGATGATGTCTGTGCCCTCTCTGGCTAGTCTATCTATATCCTCTGTGATTTGCAAAATAGAGATAAACGACACATCACAGGTAATCACTTCAAAAGAGTTGGCATTTTCATATTCTCTAATATCAGTTTCTTCGTGTAAAGAAACTTTTTTATTCTCCCTAAGTGAGATATGTAACTGCTCAGACCCCACATCCACACAATCAAGTGTAGCCACCCCATTCTCCAACACTATCTGTGCAAAACCACCTGTACTAGAACCGATGTCTAACGCGCGTTTGCTCTGCATATCTACAGGATGCTCAGCCAAAAAGTTCTCCAGCTTACGCCCTGCACGACTCACATAAAACTTGCTATCTGCTACCTCTACGACTGTATTTTCATCTATCTTAGCCGAAGCCTTAGGCTTCAACCCATCCACCAGCACCAACCCAGCCTTTATCGCATCATTCGCACGGTTCCTACTCTCGTAGTACCCCTCTTCTACTAAGTATTTGTCTAGTCTCATTAAAATCTCCTATATGCATCAGAAAAACAACCATATTTTTCTACAAGTTTATTATGTTCTTCAATTGCTTCTTTGTTTTCTTTTAGCCATTGTTGTTCTTTTTTCTTTATTGCTTCTTTTTCCTTAGTACTCTTCTTTTTTAAATTGTTATCGAGTCTCAAATATGCTCTCCTCTCTTTCTCACTAGATACACCATCCATCTACTTCCCCTTCAAAACATCGCCCAAATCAGCAGGGGCAATATACGCAATAGTACGTCCATCTTTATAGTTGGCAAGTATTTTATACTTTACCAACTCTTTAAGATACTTCCTTGCTGTAGTAGGTGCTATGTCATAATCTGCAGCTATTTCAAGCCCTGTAAATACCCTACCAGGATTTTTAATCGCTTTTTTAATAATATCTTTTTGCACAAAATTCAGCTGCTCATTCAAGAATGAATCTTTTAAAAGATTTGTAATCTCTTCATATTCTACACTTTTCTTTTGCAGATACTCCAACAAGTCATCTATCGCTCTTAAAATCATATCTACTTGATAGTAGATAAAATAAGTCATATCATTGTCGTCTATCTCACTATAAAGATAGGACATACTATATTTTTTGGGTGCTTCTTTTAAAAATTTACTAATAGATATATATTCAAAATAATCAAACCCACTTTTGAGCATAAACCAATAAAACAATGCCCTAGCTGTTCTACCATTACCATCTGAAAAAGGATGTTCATAGCCTATCATAAAATGCAATAGTATCGCTTTTACTATGGGATGGATGAAGATACTGCCATCTTCTCCCGTATGTGATTCATTGGCAAAGCTACATAACTTCTTCAACCTACTTGGTAATACAGAAAATGAAGGTGGTTGATGTAAAATATTATCATCCATATCCATGATGACTATATCATCACTCTTACGAAGCTGCCCTGCGATATTATCATTATCGTGTGTATGATTGGTTGCTATTTTATGCAAAGACAAAATCATATCTACGGTTAACTCTTCATCCTTTATACGTTGTATCTCTTTCATGAGCAAATAATTATTCACAATCATTTGTTCGTCTGGTGTTCTAGGTTTTCTTTCAGATACTAGTATCTCTTTTGCCACCTTTCTTGTAGTAGATGCACCCTCTAATTGAGAACTACTAATCGCCTCTTCCATAACCAATGAAGATATGAGATATTGACTTTTAATTGAATGATGCGGGATAATACCTTGTCCTGCTAGGTTTGAGATTTTAAATAGTTTTGCTTGTAGTGTATCTGGCATACAAAAATAAAAAGGATTCTCTACCTTGTCAAAAAGTGTAATGGTTTTTAATTTACTGCTTCTTGCCCATTTTGTTGCATACCACGCCTTTTTGGCATCATCATTTTCATCTATTCTCCACTTGAATTGATCCCAATAAAGATATTTTCCATAATTATCTACTTCTTTATATTTTTTAATATATTCAACATCAAATAGCTCATCAGATAATACTGCATCATCAAAAATAAATGGTGGTTTTTCAATAATATTTTTAGCCATAATAATCCTATAAACCAATTTTTAAAATTTGGTTTATTATATCATATATATACAATAAATGCCTAAAATACACTATATATACACTATTTTAATTTGAGTTTAACTATAGATTTAAACTTAAATTTTACCCTTAAACTCATCCTCAGTCAAAATCTATAGCCCAACTTCATAGCCTTATCATACATAGACCCAGCATCCTCAAAAATCATATCTTCGTCTCCACCTAATACAAAAACCCAAACAACCACAATGGTATTTTATTGCCACTACCTATCTCGATATCATCTGATATGATATAGAAATCTGGTATATCTTTTATCTGTTTGTAGCCTTTCTTTTTGCCACCAA
>JALSPX010000183.1 GCA_026985755.1 Sulfurovum sp.
CATTGATTCTAAAATACGTACTTAGCTCCATAGGACAGCGTACCCCTTTTGGGATGTACACGAATGTTCCATCGGTAAACACCGCAGAATTTAGTGCTGCGAAGTAGTTGTCTGCCATGGGTACCACAGAGAACATATACTTTTTTACCAGTTCTGGATAGTCTTTTATCGCCTCAGAGATAGAACAAAAAATCACCCCATGCTTTTTAAGCTCTTCAGAGTAGGTCGTAGTCACCGAGACCGAGTCTACCACGGCATCTACAGCTACCTTTACCCCTGCGAGTTGCTTTTGCTCTTCTAGGGAGATACCTAACTTTTCATAGGCTTCGAGTATCTTAGGGTCTACTTCATCGAGGCTATCTATACCTTCTTTAGGTGCTGCAAAGTACGAGATACTTTGGTAGTCTATGGGTTCATAGTCTAGTTTACCCCAGTGAGGCTCTGTCATGGTTTCCCATTTTTTCAGTGCCTTGAGCCGAAGCTCCAGCATCCACTCGGGCTCTTCTTTTTTCTTAGAGATAAACGCAATCGTCTTCTCACTAAGCCCAGGTTCTATGATGTCAGTTTCGATATCTATCTCAAAGCCGAGTGCATACTCACCAGAGACAGCTTTATCTAATCCTTCATTTGCCATGTGTTATCCTTATTCGGAGTTATATTGTCTTATTTAATTTATAGCACAAATTTGCTTGTACGTCAAGGATGTAAATCAAGTTTTTTGTGAATTCATTTGTTATCGATGGATATTGTACCAAATTAGGCAAAATATGACTTGATAATTTTGCTAAAGTTCCTTTTAAGGGAATAAATACTATACTTATTGCATGAATGTAATCAGTAAACGTACGCTTGTCAAATTTTATGAAGCCCATCCTCAAGCCAAGACAGCATTAGAGGTTTGGCATTCAGACGCGAGAAAGGCTGAGTGGAAGACACCTGAAGATATTAAAAGCGTTTATGCCTCAGCTTCTTTTCTAAGAGATAACCGTGTAGTCTTTAATATCAAAGGCAATGACTTTAGACTGATAGTACACATTGACTACTTGCGAAAAATTGTAAGAGTGAAATTTATAGGCACACATGCCCAGTATGATAAAATAAATGCAGAGGAGATATAGATGCATATAAAACCAATACATGATGAAAAAGATTATGACATTGCACTAGAGAGAGTAGACACACTCATGGAGCTCAATCCAGCACTAGGTACTCCCCAGAGTGATGAGCTAGAGGTGTTGGTACTTCTGATAGATAAATATGAAGAGAATGCATGGGCTATAGATGAGCCAGACCCTATAGAAGCTATCAAAGTACGTATGGAACAGATGCATCTTAAGCAAAAAGATTTGGTACCATATATTGGTAATAAAAGTAAAGTTTCTGAAGTGCTTAACCGTAAAATAGGGCTCTCCCTCTCCATGATTTATAATCTGGCAAAAGGTTTACATCTGCCATTAGAGGTTTTAGTACAACCACAAAAATAGAACTAATTACCCTTTAACTCGCATTGTAGCATAGAGTCCACCATACCCCGTACGACTTGTTTTGTACCTACGATGACATGGTCTTTGAGTCTGTTTTGTTCTATGTAGGCAGTATCTGTCTCTTTCTCTTTTGCGAGTAGGTTGGCGATAGCAGAAATGTGACGCAAGACAAAGGGTGTAAGTATCATCGAGAGTATGATGGTCACGATGAGCACCTGTGTAATGAGAGGATCTACAAGTGATTGTGCGTTTGCCAGTTCAAATGCCACCAGTCCAAATTCACCCAATTGAAAAAGTGCCAAGGCAGTTTTGAGTGCAATACGCTTTGTTGTAAAACGGTAGAGTAAGATAAATAATATGGACATTTTGACAAGGGTAAAAAGCAAAAATAGCCCCATAATTGTACCTGCATACTCCATCACAATCTCAAAATTTATCTGCATCCCTACGGTAATAAAAAAGATACCCAGTAACAGGTCTCTAAAAGGAATGAGGTCAGCTTCGACCTGATGTTTATAGCGTGTCTCTGCGATAATCACCCCTGCTATAAATGCCCCTAGTGAGTACGAAAAGCCCAAGGTATGTGCCAAGAGCGAAGCGCCCATCACCAAAAACAACACAGACCCTATAAATATCTCATCAGAGTTGCTTTTGACCACTTCGGTAAAAAAGGGTTCGAGTATATATTTACCAAATCCCCACAAGACGATTAAGAGCATTAAGGCATCTAGGGTGGTTTTCCAAAGGAGTGTACCTATGGAGAGGTCGTCGATAGAAAAGATAGTAATCATAAGCAAAATAGGGATGACCATAATATCTTGAAATATCAATATACCCAACGATTTTCGTCCGTATGCTTTGTTGATGTCTCTATTGG
>JALSPX010000184.1 GCA_026985755.1 Sulfurovum sp.
TGGATTGCCTTTCATCCTTAAGCAAGATATTTCCTATGCCTCTAAAGGTGTAGCAGTCATTCATGAAAAGAAAGATTTTGATTTTTATAGTGAGCGTTTTGGTGAAGGCTGTATGGCACAGCAAAAACTTGATATCAAAGAGCGTGAATATACCTGTTCACTCTTTGGTTTAGGCAATGGTACCTTTGTGAACCCTACCTGTCTCAGAAGAGAGTTGAGTCAAGAGGGTGCTACCAAAAAGGCTCTCAATGTCAAAGTAAATGAGACCCTATTAGATACGATGACAAAAATTTGTCAAAAATGTCAGTTTGAGGGACCTACAAATTTACAGTTTATTGAACATGAAGGGAAATATTTGCTTCTCGAAATCAATGCTAGAGTCTCCTCCTCTACCTCTATGCGTGAACTTTTCGGTGTCAATGAAGCCCAAATGTGTATAGACTACTATCTCATGGACAGAACACCTGAAACAAAAGAGCAACGATATGGTACCATCATGCGATATATAGGAGATGCTTATTTTGATAGCGATACTCTCTGATATCCATGGTAATCTTCCTGCACTAGAGAGTGTCTTAGAAGATATGAAACAGTATAAGATTGACAGAGTCCTCTCCTTGGGTGATGTCTCAGGTTACTACCCTTATATCAATGAAGTGATAGAACTGCTTCGTGAACATCATGCCATCAACCTTATTGGGAACCATGACCGATATATCATCGATGATACAGACTGTCCACGTTCGACCAGTGCCAACCTTGCACTCACTTATCAAAGAAGTGTCATTACGAATGAAAATAGAGTATGGTTAGCAGAAAGTTCCCCTTCTCTTATCGTGGGTGATGCTAGTTTTGTGCATGGTGGCTGGGATGACCCTGAAGATGAGTATCTCTATAAAATAACACCCTCTTATTTTGAGAGATTTAACGAGAAGTTTTTCTTTTGTGGGCATACCCATGTACAAAAATATATAAAGTTTGACAATGGTCAATGTTTCATAAACCCAGGTTCAGTAGGACAACCTAGAGATGGCATAAATACCGCTGCTTATGCTCTTTTTGATGAAAAAAACAAGCACATTGAACTCAGACGTGTTCCCTACAACATTGACAAAGTTGCAGACAAAATGAAAGTGTTAGGGTTTGAAGAAAAATTTTATTCTAATTTATATGTGGGGTCACGCATAGGTGGCAACATCGATACTATTGCACTTTATTCATAAGAGTATTATTTTGACATTTTTCAGTTACACTTGCATCACTACTTAAAACTGAAGGAAGTTGATGAAATTTATACCTAAAATTGCAGGGATGCATCTGCTCCTGCTAAGTACAGCATTTACCTTTTCTATGGGGGATAACTCCCTCAAATTAGCACCTGTCACAATGGGTGACGGCTTAATCACTTTTGTGCCTATTCCTAATATCTCTCTAAAGGGTAACAGTACAGTGAATCTTATTATCGGTAAACCCTATGTAGAAAGCGGCGTTTTGGCTGTAGATGGTGTACAGATAGAGACCCTTACTAAAACAGGTAGTGTCAATATCTATAAGCCTGGTACCTACACCATTACCTATACTGTCATAGATACAAATGGTCACAAATCAATACTAACCAGAACCGTGGTGGTAAATACTCTTGATGCCCTGCTTCCTCACGACACCAATTCATATTTTGCACCTTATGCCGAAAGAGATTATCTCTATTTTGCAGATCCACAACCCTCTGAAAATGGATTAAACAGAGCAATTCGTGTCAATTATAATACAATGTCGTATGATGCAAATAATGATAGTCTAGAACTTACCGAAGATAGATATCTTATACCTGGAGAAACGCATTCAAATCCACACTCTATAGATAGAGCAGGAAAAACAAACAAGTTTTACGTGCGTACACAAAATGCCTACTCTTTTGATGTCGTTGCGGTAGAAAATGGTAAACTGGTTTATAAAAAAACTGTACCCTTATCGCTTATCCTAGGTAATCAAGAAATAAAATATAGCCCAAGAGCATTTGGTGCCTATAATGCCAAATATGACATTCAATTACTCTCGGGAAGAAATACTACCGCGAACTTTAGTATGATAGGTATCGTCGATGTCAAAACAGATAAAGTAGTCAAACACATTGCTATCCCAATCTCAAGTACCAGTTCAGCTACTACTGGCCATGCAAAATGGCTAGATGCAGACCACTTTGCACTTATCGATAGAGGAAACCATACCATCAATGTCTATAAAATTTCCAAAAACAGTGCAGGAAAAATAGATGTCCAGCGTACTAGTAGCTTGGATACTGTTGGTCCATTACATGCCTTAGAGAGAGTCAAAGAGCCTAAAAACAGTGTAGAT
>JALSPX010000185.1 GCA_026985755.1 Sulfurovum sp.
TAAGTGCTAAAAATTCTTGAGGTGACACTACATTTACTTCTGATTGTTTAAAACCTTTTTTATCTCTAGTGACAATCATATCTACTCCTGCGTATTTAGCAGCAGCATATATCACGCTATCTTCATAGTCAATGCCATTGGTAGTACAAGCATGTTGCAAAATGTCTTTGTTTACTTCTGCGATGCAAAATAAGATCAGAAGTTCCTGTATGGTCTCAGCTGCATCATGCTTAGTAAGTGTTTTTGCTATCAAATAATGTAAAGTAGTCACAGACGTTGCACATAGATAGCCATCTACTTCTGCATTTTCCACAAGTATAAAAATATCTCTAGCCAAATCGACAAACAATTCTCTTTCGAGAAGTAAATCAAGTACAATGTTCGTATCTAACAAGACTTTCATAGATATTTTTCTTCTAGATATTTTTCATACACGCTTTCATCAATCTTTGCATCTTTAAGCTTACCTGTCAGTCTGTCTGTGATTTGACTTTTTTCTTTGTTTGGTTGGTTTTTCTGTAGTAGATTTTTAAAAAAGGTGTTGACTATCTTAGATACAGAAGTATTATGTTCTTTGGCATAGTGTTTTACTTTTTTTATGAGTTCTTCTTCCGAATAAAGAGTGATTTTCGCTGACATGCTTTTCCTTTAGTCGTATAGTTTTTAAGATATTATACGATAATGTTCGCTTGATGTCAAACACACATCAATACACCTCATCATGACTACCAATATCTATCAGTACAATCACCTCATCTACAACAATAAAATCTATAATGATTCTATACTGCATATTGATTGAGACTGATGAATAGGGGTGCATTTTTCCTTGTAATTTATGTACTCTTAATGATGGATGTGTGAGATTGGCTTGTAGTAATTCTATAGTCTTTTTATATTTGTCCCATAAATCTCTATGCTTTTTAAAAAACTTAATGGCTCTTTTTTCATACCCCTCTGCAAATCTTATCTCATGCATCCTCTAAAGCTTTTTCTATGGTATCGAAGTGTCTTTGGGTGCTAGTATGATAATTGCCATCAGTGATGTTTTTCATCACTTCTTTATGTGCCACATCTAGCTTATATGCTCTATAGGCTTCATACTCTTCAAAGGGAACTACAACGTATTTATTTTTACCCCTTACACTTATGATAATCTCTGAAAATCTTTCAAGGAGTGTCTCGAAGTATGATACTCCTTTGGTTTTAACGTCATTCGCCATGATAGTCATTATCGTATCCTTAATAGTACTTTTAAGAGTATTATAGTTAAGTGGTGTTGATTTGTCAAGGAGGTGAGCGTTATCATAAATGCTTACTATTCAAATAGAAATTTGGTAAGGTGCGATTGCCATCGCACCACATGAGCGAATTTGTTTTAGAGTGCGAGGTTTGCCGTAAGTGGTAAGAGATTTCAGGATTATGTATGGGTTAGCGTTATCACCTGAAACTTTTGCTTGACATTCGGAAGTGGAGAGTTTACTCCCGCTTGAATTTTGGGTGTATTTTCAACGCCCCTTTTTTTATGTATGGGGGGAGGGATGATTGCCATTGCACCACATGAGAGATATGGCTACTATACTATATTTTTTCCGTGAGGGATTGTAGTTGGAAATGTTTAGATAGAGTTATAACATTGTTACCCAATCTTTATCTTTCCCTAATGCTTTGTACCCCCTAATATAAAGCTTATTTAAAAGTTTTTTTGACAGCTAGTATTTTTATACTATCAAAGTCCCATGAACCTAAACTAATCAAGAAATTATCAATCTCATCATGTATTAAAAAAGAACTAGGTGGGTTATGCTCATGCCGTGATGCATAATAATATCTACTGGAAGACCATTTTTTTTCTCCATTACGTGTAAGAGCAACACCATCTCTATAGTTTTTTAAATTCAAACTAGAAAAGAGAACTAGTAAATCCCCATCTTTTTCATAATAAAATTTTTCTAAATCATTCCAGTCTGCCACACGATAATTCGTACCAAAACTCTCTTTAATTACTGAATCCCAATCAGTATTCATTGGGTCATATACTGGTTCGGTAATAGCAAAATCTTGATAATGTATTCCTATTTTATTTTTTTCTTTACTAGTATCACCTCCCCCACAGGCCGTGAATATAAGTAGCGTTGTAATTGTCACAAAGATATTTCTTGTTTTCATAATTTACCCTTTATAGTTAGTAAGATATACTATCATTTTTAATCTTATACAATCGAATCCTCTGATTAACCCCCACTAATCCACCTAAAACCGAAATTTAGTTAAAATAGATATATCAAGAGCAAGAAATATCTATCAAGGAAAACTCCAATGCAACTAAGTTTTTTC
>JALSPX010000186.1 GCA_026985755.1 Sulfurovum sp.
AAATTGATCTCTCGCAGGTCTTTAACAATCCTACCAATGGAGGTAGTGATCTTGTAGTAGATTCTATTCATACAGGTGGTATTCCAATTCAAGGAAGCTTTATACATTCAAACACTATACATAAAGGAAATTAAGATGAAATATTTTACACTACTCTTTAGCATAACGCTTTTAGCAACTATCTTTGCTATTGCAGAAGATTCAAACACTACGTATGAGGCGCTTACCTCATCTAGTGATTTGTCTGAGTATATTATAGATGATGGCGCAAATGTCATCAACAATCAACATACAGAACAAAACTCTACAAAGCCGTAGGCTATACCCTATCTAATAACCCCATGCAAGGTATTGATTTGTGTGGGGTGGATGGGGTTAGTGTTTTTATGCTATAAAAAACTTATTTCTTCCAAAATCTCAAAATAATTCGGAAACGTTTTCGCCACACACTCTGGCTCGTTAATCGTTACAGAGGCATCATCTAAAGCCAAAAGAGAAAAACACATCGCCATTAATTTACTTAATCAAATAACTATCAATCATCTTGCCCTCAACCAATATCTATTTTCATAAAAGAGATAAAGCGGGCATTCTTTAACCTGAGATGCAACTTTTTTACCTACTAACTGGTATATATTTATTCTAGTTGTGGTACATGTTTGGATTATACTTGATACTTTAATTTTCTTATTTAAAAATAGCACTCTTAATTATATCTCCACCAACCTCATCTAACATTTCTACATCCTTGACTACATCACTATGTCGTCTCTTCATATAACTGGATTCATATTTTTTTAAAACCTTTTTTAACAACTCATCTGTAAATTTTGTATCTTTGGGTAACATCAGCAAATCAGAGACTACAAATTGCGTATAAGGATATGATATATGTATACTATATTTATCTTTATTATTTTCTCTATCAGCTATCAATACTCTAGGATACCCATATTGAAAATCATATCCTATCTTATAGGTAAATTGGTCAGTATTTTTCCAATATACTATTTTTTTCCATAACTTTTCCAAAAGAATAGACTTGATTGTGTCAAATCTTGCATCAATTAAAGATTTTTTTTCTCTTAACCACCACTCGTGTTCCAAACGCCCTTTTAGTTTTTCTTCTCCTAAAAGCTGTTTTAATTTAAATCCATTACCATGTATTTCCATTTTTACAAGTTTGTTATTTTCTATAAATAAATAATTTCCTCTTTGCATTATAGCAAGCAAATAAGTATATGTACCCGTATTTATATTCTCCCATTTTGCTCGTTGTTCCAAATACTGCATATACACAGGTATAGCCTGAGAGATATACTCTCTTCGGTATATGCCGAAGAGTATTACTAAAACAATTATACTGACAATGAATACTTTAAATAAAGTTTTGACTTTACCTAACAATTTCAAGTCTTTGACGTGCTATGATACGAGTAGAATCTGAAGCATTATATCCTTCTATAAAAAAACGACTCTTATTGCCATTGAAAGTAATATGGATATTTGTAGACCATTTTCCATCACTGGCTACACTAGCATTAAATACTTCTCCCGATTCTACACAGGTGATTTTAATTTTATCTATATATTGGAGAGGTTGGGTTACATCTCTATACTGAGATGGTATTTCACCATTAGCAACTACAGTAGTTTGTGTTATTTGTGGTACATACTCTGCACACACATCTTGACCATCTATGGAACTTATCAAGTTCCTCCGCCTAAGCCCTATACCTATTTCAACTTTATTGGACTTGCCATCCACGGGATCAATCACAGTTAAGTACAGTTCAGGATAAATAGTTTTATGTGTATCCTTATCTGTTAAATATGAAAAATCCCATACACCTTTAGTAGAAAGTGCAATCTGTTTCATATCACCCAACATACTGCTAGGTGTATCAGCTAACCTCTCATCATTACTTGCTATTGATACATATAAAACATTATCTGATTTAATACGTATATATCTTTCTTGACATTTGGGTAAAGTATCTTCTACTGCATCAAATTTCAAGGTTAACGCTTGTGAATCTATAGAATTTGGATTCATCTTTCCTTTATGAGATACATCTATATAATCATCAAGGCTTAACTTTGACCAAGCATTCTTCTCGGTTACAGTATATACTACTTCTGCTCCACTAAAAAAGTTAGAATGAAGATTTTGGTTAATTAAATGTTGATTATTTTTTATTGCACTAATATATTGATAATATAATAAAGCTGTTTCAATCCTACTTTCATTTCCAGCCCCGATAGGAGTTCCAAAGTTACATTTAGAAGAATAGATAACATTACTTAGATGTTGTAAGCTTGTAACATCATTGTCATCTTTAGAAAATAAGTAAGGTATATACTGTGTAAAACCTGTACAATATTTTTCTATCATCTCCAAAAATATACCTCTATGGTAGAAATTGGAATCAATAATGTCTCTTCTTGTTGATCCAAATCCTCCTCCACTCATTATCTCGGTGTGAAGCCTAGTTAATCCATAGGACAAGAGTCTAATATATGTACCAAACATTTCATATGCGTATCCACTATTATTATCTACATAATCAGAAAACCATACTGCACTAGACTCAATAAGCCATTTTGCTTTAGGCACCCCAAACGTATTGTTTTGAATCGCTGCTTGTGACTGATGAAAATACTCATGGTAAATTGTAATTTGTGTGTCTCTGTACGTTAAATGTGTATGTATCAAACTAATTTTATAATTACTGATCGTTGGATATTCTACAAAGAAACTATCCTTTACCTTATCGTATGTTGCCGTATGACCATGCGATTCAGGAAAGGTGTCCTGAAAAGACAAGGCACTATAGTTTTTGTATGGCATACCAAGTTCTATAAGCTTATCTTGAGCTTGGATAACCCAAGATGCTGTTTCCTCTATAGGTCTGTAAAATTGCTTATGATTAAAAATTTGCAATGTAAAGTTTGGCTTATCATCAAATGTACATATCTGATTATCATAGTCTGTTAAATTTAAAAAAGACCAAGTCTTAGGTATACAATGAATATTACTTATATTCTTTTGAGTTTTATACGCTTTCTCTACCCTTTTTTGTTTTAAAGAAAGTGCTTTCTGCTGATTCTGAAATTTTTTTGTAAAAGCCACCACTCCAAATAAACTTTCAGTATTCAACACATACACAGGCTCACTCGCCGTACCGTTAAAGTCATAATCATAATCAACCCGTCTCCAGTTTCCAGAACCAAAATAACTCTTGGTATGAAAAGAGAGTAATTCATCTGTTTCGACTAAGCCCTGTAGAGGGTAAAGCACTTGTACTTTTTTACCTATGTTTCCTTTGATTAAAAGTGTTTCTCCTACTACAGACTCCCCTTGCGTAAATGCAGGCGTGTCAGCAGTGGTGAGTTTGTAGAGTCTATAGTCAGCTAACACTGCTCCATCTAATGCTTTAATAGAAAGACCATTAAGAGAAGAGTTACTGTCTGTTATGATGAGCTTGTCATTTACTATGGAGGTAGCAAGTAATGTTGGTAGTGCTACGTGGAGTTCAAAAGAAAGTGTTTTGGTTAAAGTACCATCACTGACGGTTAATGCTACAGTTTTATTCTCTCCTTCATCACCAAGTGCAGGAGTCCATAGTAATCTACTATTATTTACATCCAAAGTCATACCATTTGGTGCAGTGTCAAGCGTAACAGTTATATTTTCTTCATTATCCCCCACATATGCCATATTGACAGCTATAGACATATTAAATTCACTATAGACTATCTTATCGACAGGTTCAAAGAGAAGTAGCTGATGCGAGACGATAGATACTTGCTCTAACATTTTGTCGTTATAGTTGCTATCAGAACTTATGGTAGGCTCAAATACTATCTCTGTACTACTATTTGGGTTAAATATATCTACTGTCACAACTTGGCTTCTATACCAGTTTTCTGGGGTAAATGTCATGGTACTTGTAGTAGGTTTGGCTACAGTTTCATCTGCACTACTGTAGTTAATGGTGACATTACTTTCAGGCTTATGCTCTAGTGCTACGGCAAATGAAACTTGGCTACTCGTACCTACCAATGGAGTGACTATAAATCCATCGTTACTTACTGTTACTGGTATGTCATGAGCATCTAGCGGGTCAGAACCAAAGGCTATCTCTTCGGCATCACTGTAGCCATCATTGTCATCATCTAGGTCTGCGTTATTACCTATGCCATCTCCATCTGTATCTACTGACTCAGCACTGTTTAGTGGAAAAGCATCGTGATTATTGAGCACACCATCGCCATCTATATCTGTATCCACACTGTCAACAATCCCATCACAATCAAGATCAGGTTCAGTGATATTTGCATCATAAATAGGAATCACTACTACCAAACCATCAGATGGCATGGGAAACCACTTGGCACATGTATTTGCATACAAAAAGCTACTTAACATTATAAAAATAAACGAGAGGCTTAAAGCTTTAATCCCCCCCCCTTAGTTCACTAAATTTTTTTAACATAATATTCCCTTTCAAATTTGTGTATGGGAATATTATAGTATAAGTTTTTGAAATTAAAAGATACTTACACTTTTTAACACCTCAAAATAAGTAGGGAAAGTCTTTACCACGCATTCTGGTTCATTGATAGTTACCGAAACAGGATCGAGTGCCAAAAGAGAGAAACACATCGCCATTCTATGGTCATCGTAGGTATCTATGGCGGCATGTTTTAGCTGTTTTGGCGGAGTGATTTTGAGATAATCTTCACCCTCTTCTACCTTGGCACCTACCTTACGAAGTTCTGTTGCCATGGCATAGAGTCTATCTGTTTCTTTCACACGCCAATTATAGATATTTCGTAGTGTAGTAGTACCCTCCGAAAAGAGTGCTGTGGTGGCTATAGTCATCGCAGCATCTGGTATATGGTTAAAGTCCATATCTATGGCACGTAGCGTGTCTCTTGTGACAGAAACATAGGTCTCTCCCCATTCCACTCTGGCACCCATTTGCTCCAATACATCCACAAAAGCAACATCACCTTGTATACTATTTCTACCTATACCAGTAACCTTTACCGTACCACCTTTAATAGCAGCTGCAGCCAAAAAGTAAGAGGCAGAACTCGCATCTCCTTCTACCATAAAATGCTCTACTGCTTTATAGTTTTGCCCTGCTTTTATGCTAAAGGTTTTGTAGTTATTATTTACTACTTGCACACCGAAGCGTTGCATAATGTCTAGGGTAATGTCAATATAAGGCTTAGACACCAACTCACCCACAATGGTAATATACATATCATTTTTTGCCAAAGGGGCTGCCATGAGTAAGGCTGTTAAAAACTGGCTAGATATTGCACCATCAATGCTGACTTCACCACCCTGTAGACCATTGGCTTCAATACGAAGTGGTGGGTAGCCATCATTTTCTAAATAGCTTATGCTTGCCCCTGCTTGACGCAAAGCATCTACCAAATGCCCAATAGGTCGTTCTTTCATACGAGGCTCACCTGTTAAGGTGTAACTACCTTCACCCAAACATAATGCCGCACACAAAGGACGCATCGCAGTGCCTGCGTTACCTAAAAAAAGTTCTATAGACTCCATAGAAGAGAGTGCCTCACCTTTACCTACTATCGTACATTCTGTCTTGTCTTCTGAGAGTGTATAGTCTACACCCAGTCTCTTTAAGGCATTGAGCATATGACGTGTGTCGTCACTCTCTAATAGGTTGGTAATGGTTGTCGTACCTTCTGCCATACTCGCCAATAACAACGCCCTGTTTGAAAGACTTTTAGAACCAGGTAGATTAATTTCCCCATCAATTTTTTTGATAGGCTTTAACGTAAGTCTATTCATGCGCTTAGGCTTCAATTTTTTTAATCTCTTGAATTTTATCTATCACATGTTGCACGATCCAATCAGGCGTAGATGCACCTGCAGAAATACCACAAAGACTCTTCTCATCAAACCAAGAAGCTTTAATCTCTTTTTCATTTTCTATTAAATAAGAGTCCTCACAGTCACGCTTACAAATACTATGTAATTGTTTGGTATTTGAAGAGTGTTTCCCACCTATAACAATCATCACATCCGCTTCTTTGGCTAGCTCCGCTGCTGCATCTTGGTTTTCAAAAGTCGCATTACAAATGGTATTGAATACGCGTATCTCTTTGCGTGTCAACATAAGTGCTGTCACAATTTTAGCAAAGTCTTCAGGTTTTTTAGTCGTTTGCGAGACGACAGCAACTTTACCACGTAGTGGCAACTCCTCTAACTCTTCTGGCTTTAAAACAATAAAGGCATCATCGGGATATGTGGCATAAGAGACCACCCCTTTTATCTCAGGATGATTTGCATCACCAAAAATAACGATACTATAGCCCTCTTCACTCATTTTAGCCACTATATTTTGTGGTGTAGTCACATAAGGACAGGTAGCATCGATAATTTTATTGTCTTGTGCTTTGAGCTTGGCTAATTCATCTTTAGGAATACCATGAGTACGGATAACCACAGAATCATCAGAATTCACATCTTCAAACTTCTCAGCGAGACCTATATTGAAGCCCTCTTTAAGACGATTGATTTCATCTTTATTATGGATAAGTGGACCATAGGTCTTAGACCCTCTATGCTCCTCAGCTATCTCAATCGCACGCTTGACACCAAAACAAAACCCATAAGAAGATGCTAACTGTATTTTCATAGTACTACCTCAACTCCGCTTTACACTCTGTCTGAAGTGCAGACATAATCTTAGACATCACAGACTCTATATCGGTATCTTCTAGTGTTTTTTCCATAGATTGTATGAAAAAACGTACCGTAAGAGACTTTTTGTCACCTAATTTTTCATCTTCGTAAATATCTACAGGGTAGACATCTTTGAGCATTGGTAGCGCCAATCTATTGAGCACTTTTGCTACTTCATAATATCCCATAGATTTATCTATCACCACAGAGAGGTCTTTATAGACCCCTTGGAATTTAGAGACAGCCACTGCATTGATATGTTTAGGCAACAATGCGTCTAAATCAATCTCAGCGATAAATGTCACAGGGATACCATAGGTTTCTTGCACCGTAGGGTGAAGCTTAGAGATAAAACCACACACTTTTCCATCTACTAAAACATTGGCAGACTGATAAGGGTGAATCAAAGCATTTTCATAGGTACATGGCTCAAGCTCAAAGGTTCCTATGACTGCACCGACTTTTTGTGTAAAGACTGCAAAGTCAATCATGCTAGGTTTCCCTGCATTTCGTACATTTTCACCTTCACTCTGACCAGAGAAAACAAAAGAAATCACTTCGCTCTGTTCTCTTTTACTGCCAAACACTGCACCTATCTCAAAGAGTGGTATAGACTTCTTGGTATAAGAGACATTACGTTTTACCGCAGCCAATAGATTGACCAAAATCGTGCTTCTAAGTGTGTTTAACTCTTCTGCAATAGGGTTTGCCAACGCTAAAGCATCTTCTGTCACTGCAAAGCCATATTTTTCCAAAAGTATTTTATCTGAAAAGACATAAGAGACATTTTCAAAATACCCTGCACCCACTGCACGGTTTTTAAAACCTTTTTTGGCTTTGTAACGTGCTGTGACATCATTGAGACGTGGCTGTTCTGCAAATACAAATGGCTTGGCTACGATGTTATTAATCCCGACAATACGTACTATCTCTTCAGCGACATCT
>JALSPX010000187.1 GCA_026985755.1 Sulfurovum sp.
GATATCTCTTCTGACACCAAAGCTATAAGCACTATTTTCTTTAGCTATAGACTCTTTTACCAATTCATATTGGGCTTTTAGGGCTAGGGAGCGTTTGATGAGTTGAGTTGTCATTGTTGTTTGTGCCTTGCTAAAAGGCTTACTATTTTATGAATAAATCATCACCAATGGTGTTGTCTCTTTTATTTACACTACCAGACACTCCCTCCAACCACTGTGGTATCTCCACATCAGGACACTGCTCTTGTAGCTTCTCCAAGAGCTCTTTGGCATAAGGGAGCTCTTTTGGGTAAGGGAGTGGCTCTTTGATGTTTAAAAACATCTTGGCTATGGGGGTGTTCATGAGCGGGTGAGTGAAGGTTTTTGGGTTTTTTAAGCCTTTTAGTTCTCTTAGTTTTAGCCAGACCAATACTTCATAAGGTAGTGTATAGAGTGCTGGTATAAAAAGCTCTCGATACCTTAGGTTGTAGATATCATCCCTATAATGTGCATCTACATCTGCTAAATCGTTTGCTGCTTGAGATAGATGGAGTTCACAAAGTGCCTCTATATCAAAATCTAATGTTTTATTATCTGTCGTATCCCACTCTTTTAATATTTTGTTGTATGTATCATTAAGCTTGGGCTGGAGTAGAGGATGTAGTGTTATCTCTTGTTGTGTATAGAGACTAAAAAGCTTCAATACAAACCATGAGATAGTTGCCTTACGATACCCTTTTTTAATAATACAGTTTTTACCATTTAGAGAGTCTATAAGGTTTTTGCTTGCTATAGTAAAGTCATCTGTTTGGTGGGTAAGCAGCAGGGTGCTTGCCATAAAGGTTGCTTTGTTGGAGATAATAAAAGGAGCTTCACCTTGCAGACAGTCACAAGAAGAGGAACCTATATTAAGTATAAGTTCGCTATACCCCATAAAGTTACTTAAATGCTTTTGTGCTTTTTCATTATCTTTAAATTCATACAATACATAGGCACTATACTCTAAATGAAGCAACGCAAAGCCATCAAACCATCGAAAGTAGACTGCATCAGCACGATGTCCACTTTGCAAATGTGTCTTTATATGTTTCAAACTTATCTGATAGAGTTCAGCACTATCTAAAGGTGTAGCATATTTAAATCCTATTTCTGCTTGAAACTCATCTTTAAGGGCTTTGTTTAAGGTATTTAGAAGCATGGTTACTCTTCGCAGACTGTGTAATTATCTGTATTATGCAAATTTGGTTTATATTGTTGAACAACGACAGTTTCGATCCCATTTAAGTTCTCTTCATCTTTAAAAAATACATTCACACAATATTTTAAACCTTTAGGATTTTCCATAATCCATATACGCATTTCAGGAAATATTTCATCATCTTTAAAGTTTGCTTTCCTTCCGATTTTTTCTTTTACATTTTGATAATTATCAGAAGCAACTATGTCGTAAGGGAAAGAAATCAATTTGTCATTGTAAAATCCGATATCAACCAAACATGGCTCACCATTTTTTGTATAATTTTTTATTTCTTCAAACCCAAAAGATAATCCTGTATTTTTTTTATCTAATATTAGAATTTCTTGTTCTTCCTGATATTGTTCATCCATCATTGGCTGTTCTAATCCTAAACAATCAATCATTTCAATCATTCTGTCATCTGTCATACCTATAAAAAGTAAATCTTTTATCTCATCTCCTGTGTATTTTTGCATCCTATTTTCCTTTACATTTTTTTGCTGCTTCTTTAAATATATTATCAAAGTAACCTTTAGGCAAGTTCTCAAAAAACTTTATGCTTTTATTGATAGCTTGTAAACATGGGTCACTCTTGCCTCTTTTGTTTCGTAGTTTTTCTTTGACTACCTTGGCTTCATCTTTGGCTGTTTGGTATAAATCACCACTTCTTTTAGCACGTGTAGCATCATCAGCTAAGTTTGGAGCTGTCTCTGCTGTTTTGGCTTTGTGCACATCATGAGGTATGGCGATGGTTTCTAAGAGACTATGCGTTTGCTTCTTCATACATGCAAGAAATTCTTTACCTAAGCCAGAATATTTACTATTGTTTAACGCATCCTTCACATACCCAGAAGAGGGGATATGGTCTTTGTCTATCTTGTCCCAATCACTTCGTTTGCCTTTGTGACCACCTCCTTTTTGCAATTTGTAGGCTTTTCTGTCCCCGCATTTTATTTTTTTGCCTTTGGTTTTAACCCCATCCTTACCCTTACCACCTTTTTGCTTTTCACACAATCTGATAGCTTCTTTTAGGGCATTCTCCTCATTAATCATATGACTTAATTGTCTTTTTAAGTCATAGAGATCTTTCACAGAGTATAAATCCCAAGCCAACA
>JALSPX010000188.1 GCA_026985755.1 Sulfurovum sp.
CAATAGAGTATAAAGGGCACCTCAAATATTAAAAAAGGAGTTATTATGGCTATACAATTAATAGATTTACCTTTTGCACAAGATGCACTCGAACCAATTATTTCAAAAGAGACTATTCAATATCATTATGGGAAACATCATCAAGCATATGTAAACAACACAAATGCACTTATAAAAGATACGGAACTTGATAATGAAATACTTTTAATAGATATTATAAAAAATAGTGATGGTATGTTATTTAACAATGCTGCGCAGGCATTTAACCATGAATTTTACTGGATGTGTCTTACCCCTGACCCTTTACCACCAAGTGCAAAGTTTCTAGAGCTTATTACACGTGATTTTGGTTCTTTCGAGTCTTTCAAAGATGAGTTTTTATCTAAAGCTGCCACTCTCTTTGGTTCAGGATGGGTATGGTTAGAACTAGATATCCATGAGAAATTAATCATTACCCAACGTGCCAATGCAGATACCCCGATTGTACATCATCATACACCATTACTTACTATGGATGTATGGGAACATGCCTATTATATAGATTATAGAAACGATAGAAAAAAATATCTTGAATCCCTTTGGGATTTAATAGACTGGAAATTTGTAGCTTCAAATGTCATTGAGTATTATAATGATCTTACTCAACCTTGTAAAGATAACAGTGAACTCTGTACCTATATAGAACAGATGCAAGATTTAAATGAGGTGCGTACTTAAGGGTACCTCAACGAAAACTTGTTATGATAACATATGATTTTTGATGAGAAAACCCTTAACAATATAAAGAATTTATCTTTTGGAAATACCCAAAAAATATCTTCTACTCACCGTAATAAGCGTTCCAATATGATGCTTAATCCCCTCAACCTCAAACATCTCAATCGTATGGATGAAAGTGAGGCAGATATGATAACGCTCAATCTAGAAGATGCCATTGCCCCTTCTCGAAAAAAAGAAGCACTTCATAACATAGCTCTGTTCCTCTCTCATATGCAACACTCCAATAGCTTTATCATCGTGCGTGTCAATCCATTAGATGAAGGTGGAGCTGAGGAGATAGCTTTTCTTAATGACTTCTCTTTTGATGCTGTGCGTGTAGCCAAAATCAAAACACAAGTAGAAGTAGCCCAAGCCCTTACCCTACTTAGTAATGACAAAGAGCTACATATCTCACTAGAGACCAAAGAGGCTTTTGAAAATCTAAGTACCCTAGGCATAGACCCACGTCTCACTACTGCCAATTTGGGGATATTAGATTTACTTACCTCTCTTGGCTTATCACAATCTATCGTTACAGAGGGTAACCCAACCATAGATTATATACTCTCCAAGTTTCTCGTAGATGCAAAAATAGCAGGCATCCACCCTATAAGCTTTATGTTTCAAGCGTATAATGACACGGATAGCTTCAGACAATGGTGCAAAAGAGAGAAGATGATGGGATATACTTCCAAGGCCTGCATGGGTCCCAAACAAGTAGCTATTGCCAATGAAATCTTTGGAGTAACTAATAAGGAACGTAAACGAGCACAACACATTAAAAAACGATTTGAAGAAGAGTCAGCACAAAGCAACCATGGTTTTATGGATGAAAAATATGGTTTTATAGACGAGCCTATTTATCGAGATGCTTTACTTACCCTAGAAAAATATTAGGGGTCTGGTGATTTGTAATTTGTTGCAAAGCAATGAATTATAAATCACATGACTCCCTACGACTGACTCCCTACAACTCGAATTGAAAACAAAGGAAACACATTGAGAACCATCAAATTACTATTAGTAATGACTCTATTATTTAGCGCACTACCTGCCAATGATGACAGACCACCTATAGCCTATAATTTCTTGGCAAAACAAGAGGTAAAGAATTTTATAAACATGATGGTTAACAAATACCACTTCAAACGTAGTTATGTCACTGCTGTACTTAAATCTGCGAAACTAGACAGAGATACCCTAGCCAGATATACAGGAAAATTTAAGAAAAATAGCACCATAGGTACATGGGAACGTTTCAAACTGCATGTTGTAAACCCTGAGACTTTTGAAGAAGCCAGAGTCTTTAAAAAGAGACACTACAAGATGCTCAAACGTGCCCAAAAAGTCTACAAAGTCGATATGAACTATATTGTCGGATTTTTAGGGGTAGAGAGTCACTTTGGTAACTATACAGGTGATTATAATATCTTGGATGCCCTTGCTACACTGGCTTTTCATCCTAACCGTATGAAAAAACTTTTTAAATCCGAACTCAAACACCTCTTTTTATTTGCCAGAGAAAAACACTATGACATTACTAAGCTTGAAGGCTCTTTTGCAGGGGCAATGGGCTGTGTACAGCAACTCCCTTCTGTCGCACGCAAGTTTAACTATGATTTCGATGGGGATGGTGCGAGTGTCTGGGATATAGATGATTGTATAGGAAGTATCGCAAAATTTATGCATCATAATGGCTGGCATAATGGTAAAGTCGTTGCAGTGCCAACAAAGGTCAATGTAAAACGCTTCACAAGACTCAAAGCAAGCCACAAAAGAACCATACCCGTTAAAAGCATATATAGAGCTGGTGTCAAACCTCTAAAGCCATTTAACGAGCCTAAAGCCTATCTACTCAAACTACGTAACAAAACCCATGATGACATATGGTTAGGTGGCAAAAACTTTAGGGTACTCACACGCTATAACAATGCATCCACCTATGGAATGGCTATACACCTTATAGCCCAAAAAGTCAAATAGTATTTTGTTTTAATTTTCGTGATTTCTCCTTCAAAAGTAAAATTTCAAAATCACCTTTTTTCATGGGTTTTGCAAAATAGTAGCCTTGGAATATATGACATTCATGATCTATCAGGAATCTAAACTGATCTCCTGTTTCAACACCTTCTGCCACAACACTTAAGTCAAATATTTTGGCTAATGTAAAAATCGTTTTTATCATCATTTCATCTGAATTACTTTCTCCTAAACGATTCACAAAAGCTCTGTCTATTTTTAATTCATCTATAGGCATTTCTCGTAAATAACTTAATGATGAATATCCTGTACCAAAATCATCCATAGAAAAACGTATACCTAATTTTTTTACCTCTTTTATGGTTTTCACTATATATTCAAAATCTTCTGCTAAAAGTGTTTCTGTAATTTCGAAAATAACTTTTTGACGCATATTTACTGTGAGATAACGCTCACAAAGATGTGTGATGTGGTTTACAAAAGATTCATCCAATAACTGACGTACACTAATATTGATTGAAAACTGTTCTAATTGTGTGATTTCCTCTTCCCAATACTTTAATGTCTTAAACGACTCTTCTACAATATAATTTCCCAACTCTAGAATGATGCCAGTCTTTTCAGCGATAGCTATGAATTCAACGGGAGAAACAAAGCCCAATACTTTATTGTGCCATCGAACCAAAACTTCACACCCTATAATCTCTTCTTTTTCGTTCACTTGTGCTTGATAATTTAAGGTAATTTCGTTCTCTTTCAATGCAAAATAGAGTTTTCGTTCTATCTCTAGTTCATTGTTTACTTGTTGTGCAAGCGCTTTATTAAAATGTACTGTACCATCACGACCTTCGGCTTTTGCTTCATACATAGCAATATCGACTTCTTTCATGACTTGATTTGTTTTTTTAGTACTTTTATCAATAAATTTTATACCCATACTTGCCGAAATATGTAAGTGATTATAATCAATAATATATGTACTTTTTAAAAGTTGCCCTATCGTTTTAGAAAAAGATTCTGCAGAGTGTGCACACTCCTCAATCGTATCAAACTCATAACTTACAATCATAAACTCATCACCACCAATACGTGCTATTAAATGTGATTTTTCACAATATTCCTTAATACGATTTGATACTTCTAGCAGCAGTTTATCTCCTATATCATGTCCCAATGAATCATTGATAGTTTTAAAATGATCTAAATCTATCAATAAAATATAAGCAAACTTATTATTTTTTTTAAAGGCATAAAGCATTTGATCTAAATAGTCTATAAAATAACGACGATTATAGAGCCCTGTAAGAGAGTCATGCTGTGCCTGATAATAGATTTGCTGTATCAATGCATTACTATTGTGAGAAGAGTAAAGTAGTAGTCCTAAAAATATCACTGCAAATGCAGAAGCAAAGTAGGCATATGCCTCTTGTACACTCAAAAAATAGATCATCAAAGGATACATCAAAAGTAAAACGATAGGTACCACAAGTTTCTTGTCAGAAAACAAAAATGAAGAAGCAATTACAGAGGCACCAATTTGTGTAAAAATAACAACCAAATGCATATTATGTTCATTTTTTTCTACATATAAAATAAATATAATAGTCCATAGCCCAAAAATAACATACATAAATAGTCTTACTTTTTGATACCATGATTCTAATTGATGAATATCTACATGTTTATATCTAAATTGACGATAAAGATGCCATCCCCATAAAGAAACAACCACCATAGCACCATACCATAAGTTTGCAGGGTATAAAACATCTTGTATATAGCATAAAGAGACAAAACCAAGTCCGGTCAGTAGAGACCATCCCACCAATAATAATATCTGTTTTTGTAAATAATCATAAAATTTTTCTTGATTCATAAGAGTATTATATACTTTTAAAATCAAAGTAACGCTATACTTTTTTTATTTTAAATTACAAAAAACGCTAACACTATTTACTCTTCAAAAATAATAATATCATAAGCACTAGTGGTTACAAGTGACTTACTTGTATGTACAGAACCATTTCGATTTACTTTACTAAGTTCTTCCCTTAACTCATTAATCTCTTTTTGCATTTCATCTATCTGTTCTTTAAGTTGTAGTGCAATATCTACACCTGCAAGATTCACACCCATTTGACGAGTGAGCCGTAAAATAAGCTTCATACGATCAATATCTCTTTGAGAATACAAACGCATTCGACCTTGAGTCCGTGAGGGTTCAACTAATCCCTCTCTTTCATATTGTCTTAATGTTTGTGGATGAATGTTCAACATCGTTGCCACAACAGAGATAAGATATACTGGTTCATCATAACTATGCATAATACCTCTCCTTTAGATTATAATTTTTCTTCTAACATCTTTTTTAAATCTGCATCTAAAGTATCGACATCAGGAAGTACAACATTGGCGATAAGATACAAATCACCCTTCATCGCTGTCTTTCTATCTGGAACACCTTTACCTTTGAGCCTAAATTTTTGACCATTCTTAGTATTTTTTGGTACTTTTAGCGAAACCTCCTTCTCAGGAGTTTGTACAGCAATTTTCCCACCAAACAAGGCTTCTTTGAGTGGTACATCAAATGTTTTGTATAGATCTTGTCCTTTTCTATCGTATTCACTTGAGTCTGCTATTTCAACCTTGATAAGTAAATCACCTTTATGCCCTTGATGCGTTTTACCTTTGCCTCTTACACGTAGTGTTTCACCACTTTTAATACCTCCAGGTATTTTAATATCAAAACTTTCACCTTCAACATTAATACTATATTTACCACCTTGTACTGCAGTCATAAAAGGTATAGTAATACGGGCATGTACATCTAAATCTGGTGTACCAAAGCCCCCACCAAAACCTCCAAATCCACCTTGAGCACCAGAGAAACCTCCGCCACCACCAAACATCTGACGTAGTATCTCATCGAGGTCTACACCTCCACCTTGACCTTGGGCAAAATCATGGAAATTTTGACCCCCGAACATCTGATCACCAAACTGATCATACTGTGCTTTTTTCTGCTCATCTGAGAGTACTTCATAGGCTGCGTTAATCTCTTTAAACTTATCTACCGCAGACTCATCTTTATTGATATCTGGATGATACTTTCTTGCTAGTTTTCTATAAGCTTTTTTGATTTCATCAGCACTTGCATTTTCGCTCACACCGAGTGTTTCATATAAACTTTTTGCCATTTTTCTATCCTACATTGTAATATTATCTTTTTTTCTTAGATGAATTATATCAAAAAGGTTGAGTCAAAGTCAATCAAGTTTAAAAAAATATTTTATTTATGTACAATAAACTATGAATTTTATACCTATCACCGATATCCATGCTAAAAAATTAGAAATTTACCACCAATTCCGAGAACACGCCTTCAAGACAAATGGGAATTACTCATAGGACACGAAGGAGACGGACTCTCAGAAGAGATCCTTGCTTTATGCGATGAAGTAGTCACCATAGAGATGATGGAGGGTGTGAAGAGTTTTAATGTAGGAATTGCTGCTTCTATTATGATGTATCAGTTTAAGCATAAGAGTTAAGGGCACCTCTAATAAATAAGTGCCCTTAAGAAACCAATGCTTCTTCAGCACTTTTAGCTATCAGAGGAAGTCTCTCTTGTATCACCTCTTCAACAATACAAAAGTCAATGCCTTCATAATCATGAGCGATGAAATTACGCAGTTCATAACTTCCTTTGATGTCTTGCTTTTCAAAATGAGAGAGTATTTCTAACTCTCCACTATGTAAGAGTTTATCAAACTGTTCTGCTATGGCTGTGAGATGCATCAGTATCGCGGCTCTTGCACTCTGCTCATCTTCTAAAGCATCTACAATAGAACCTTTCTCTTTCACTATATTTTCGATAAAAGTGACTTTTTTTAGAATGTTTTCTACTCTAGATATGGACTTTTGACTATACATAAATCAACTCATTTTCTATTTGCTTTTTAAAAGTAGATTGACTATCCATATCAAATACATCACTAGGGAGATGTAGTGCCTTTCTTATTTTATATTTTATGTTTGATACAAGGTTTAAATAATCATACGCACTGTGTTCATCCAGAAAATTCTTTTTCTTTTGTATGGCTATGTCTATGTCACTATATACATTTTGCGTTTGCGTAGAAAAGCTCCCAAAAAGTGCAATTTTTTCTATCCCCTCTGCTTCTAATTCTAATTTTAATTCTTTTAAATACGCAAGTACTTTTTCTTGTGTCATTTTCATAAAACTATTATAACATAAAAAAATTCTATACTTAAAACGTAAGCACCTTCCAATCACTCTGCAAAGACTTAGTGAGTCTCTCGCCCGAGTGTGTCATTTCTATACCAAGGGAAGTCAATTTCTCACTCACTCCATAGTCATCACTACAAACCACACAACAAGAAAACTGCACACCCGTAGCTTGTACTTTAGATACCATCTCTTGAAGCTCTACATTCTCAGCCAAAAGCTTAGCGGAAGGACCCCATATCATTATATGTGCCTCATCCCAATAGTTACGAGGAAGCATTACCGAACCATAAAGGAGTATCATCTTTTTAGCTACTTCTATTTCTGAGGTGCTCCAGATGATTAGTAGTTTGTTCATAGTACTATCCTAAAGATTTGATAAAGATATTATAGTGATTTTATGATAAAGAGGAGGATATACGATAAGTCAGAACTTATCGTATGATGATTAATGTAAAAAATGTCTCACCGTAGTAAAATAAAGTGAAATCCCATGCTCATTGGCAGCTTCTATGACTTCATCATCTCTTATGCTTCCACCAGGCTCTATGATGGCTTTTACCCCAGCTGCTGCTGCGGCATCAATGCTGTCACGGAATGGGAAGAAGGCTTCAGATGCCATGGCAGCTCCACTGACGTCTAGTCCCATCTCTTTTGCTTTTTTGAGGGCACATTGAGCAGCGTCTACACGACTGGTCATACCCATACCCACAGCGACCATTGCAGAGCCTTTGACATAGACGACACAGTTAGACTTAGTCAGTCCTGCAACTTTCCATGCAATCTCTAGGTCTTTTATCTCTTGCTCTGAGGCAGTGAGAGTAGATTTTTTCTCGGCATTGTGTACTTCGTTGTCGCAGATACAGTCTGAATTTTGATAGACAAACCCACCATCTACGTGTTTAAAGTCGTGAGAGTCTTTAGCCATCACTAATTTAGTGCCACCCTGCGAGAAAAGTTTAAGACGTTTTTTCTTGCTAAATACATCTAAGGCTTCAGGCGTAAAGTCTGCAGCCATGACGACCTCTAAAAAGATTTCATTCATTTTTTCAGCAAGAGGTGCATCGACTATACCGTTTACAGCTACCACACCACCAAAAGCAGATACAGGGTCACATTTAAGTGCCTCTTCATAACTTTCTAGCAAAGTATCTCTCAATGCAAATCCACAGGGGTTACCATGTTTTACAATACACACGGCATTGTCATCACCAAAGCTAGAAGCGATTTTAAGTGCCCCATTGACATCATTGATATTGTTAAATGATGCTTCACCTTTGACTTGTTTAAAGTTCTCTGAGAAGTGAGAGTCAAACTCATATAACGCACCTTTTTGATGTGGGTTTTCACCGTAACGTGTTTGAAAAGATTTTTTCCCTGTGATGAATTGATATTCACCAAAACCATCGTTAAATCTACCATTCATGTAGTTGGCTATCATAGCGTCATAGGCTGCTGTATGTTCAAAAGCTTTGATCATGAGTCCACGTCTGAACGCTAGACTGTCTTCTTTGTTTTCTAGTGCAGAAAGTACAGAGTCGTAGTCATTAACATCTGTCACGATAAGTACATCGTTAAAGTTCTTTGCGGCAGAGCGTACCATCGTAGGACCACCAATATCGATATTTTCGATAATCTCATCAAAATCTTCGGTTCTTTCGATAGTCTCTTTAAATGGATAGAGGTTTACACACACAAGGTCTATACCCTCAACACCCAGCTCTTTGGCTTGTGCTACATGTGCTGCGTCACCACGTTTATGCAGTATCCCACCATGTACATAAGGATTCAACGTTTTTACACGCCCCTCAAAACACTCTGGAAATTTGGTCACTTCATCTATCTCGATGACGTTTACACCCGCTTCATTTAGCTTTTTGTATGTACCCCCTGTTGAGATAATCTCCCAACCTTGACGCTCTAAACCTTGGGCAAATTCTACGATGCCTGCTTTGTCACTTACACTTAGTAATGCTCTCATAACAACTCTCTTTAAGATGATTTTAAGACAGAATTATAGCCAATATTGACTTCAAGAGCAGAAGGTTTTGCTCTTGTTCATATATCAGGAAAATGTTTTTCTAACTTGCTTTACAGCTTCAACCATATTCGTGAGACTAGGCTTTACCTCTTCCCACTTTCTAGTTTTTAATCCACAATCAGGATTAATCCAAAGTTGCTCTTTTGGAAGTACTTCTAAAAGCAACTTAATTTGTTCAACCATCTCTTCTACACTAGGAATACGTGGAGAATGGATATCATATACCCCCGGTCCTACTTCTTGTTTATATCCCACCTCTTTAAATATCTTAAGCAATTCATTACCCGAACGTGCTGTCTCTATAGAGATAACATCTGCATCCATCGCTTCTATCGTCCGAATAATATCATTAAATTCAGAATAACACATATGGGTATGTATCTGTGTCTCTTTGTGTGCAGTACTGACAGAAATTTTAAAATCACGCACTGCCCAACTTTCATATTCTTTAATATTCTCTTTTCTGAGAGGATAACCCTCTTTAAAGGCAGCCTCATCTACCTGTATCATTTTAATACCTGCTTGCTGTAAATCCTCTATCTCATCAGAGAGTGCCACAGCAATTTGTTTAGAGACATCACCTCTAGCCATATCATCACGTACAAATGACCAGTTAAGAATAGTCACTGGTCCTGTCAGC
>JALSPX010000189.1 GCA_026985755.1 Sulfurovum sp.
ATGAGACAGAAGATAAACTTCATACACTTAGTGCGATTATACAGTCCTACAAGCCAGAATCACTGCTCATCTTTTGTAACACCAAAGCACAAGTCATCGCTTTGACCGATACCCTAGTAAGGCAAGGACATTCAGTGATAGAGATACATGGTGACCTAGATCAACGCGACAGAAATGAATCTGTTATCGCTTTTTCTAACGGGAGTAAACGCATTATGGTAGCCACAGATGTCGCCTCACGTGGGCTAGATATTAAAGATATAGCACTCGTCATTAACTATGACCTGCCTTTTGATGAAGAAGTCTATACCCACCGTATAGGACGTACAGGACGTGCCGATGCTACAGGCAGGGCAATCTCCCTCTTTTCTGCAAAAGAGAGTGAGAAGTCTGCGTACGTGCTTCAAAAGGCAAAGAAAAAAGACCTCAAAGCGTTACGTGTAGATGCGAAGTTTAAAATGATATCTGAGTATGATACCCTCTGCCTCAATGGTGGCAAAAAAACCAAACTCCGTGCGGGTGATATCATCGGTACTTTCTGTAAAGAGATAGGCATTGACAATAGTAAGATAGGTAAAATCAATATCACAGATACTAAGTCATATATTGCATTACATCATACTGTGGTAGATACAGTTTTTAAAGCTTTGAAAAAAGTGAAGATTAAGAAGAAAAAGTATGTGGCGTGGGTAATGTAATGAAAAATAATCACTCTATCAGTCATGGCATAATCTCTGTTATGATAATACTCTTGTTTACATCATGCAGTACAAAATATGGCGTATCGAAAGTAGATTCTATTTTGTACCTTATTCAAGATGAGTATGTAAACGATTTAAACCATACAAAATTAGAGCAAGATACTATCGACTATTTAATACATAAACTAGACAGCCATTCTGTCTATTTATCTGGTAAAGATTTAGAAAACTTTTTAATCTCAATCAGTGGTCAATTTGCGGGTATTGGTATCTCAATGCATATCGAAAATAAACTACTCACAGTCATTACACCTATTGACAATACACCTGCACAACAAGCAGGTATCCAAAGTGGCGATGTTATTTTACAAATTAACAATACCTCTACATTGGGATTAAGTTTAGAGCAGTGTATCACTCTCACTAAAGGCGATGCGGGCACACAACTTCAACTTACTATTTTACGTAAAGGCATAAAACAACCTCTACAATTTAATATTACACGAGCCCATATCAACAGTAATCCTATTTCTGCTACTTTGTTGCAAGATAAGATACTCTATATTCGTATTCCAATTTTTAATCAACAAACAAACCTAGCATTCAAAAAAATTCTTAATCAATATCCACAGAAAAAAGGGATTATTTTAGATTTAAGATATAACCCTGGTGGTGTACTCAATGAAGCTATAGCTCTTGTAAATACATTCGTTGATAAAGGCATCATTGTAAGTCAAAAAGGTCGTTTAGATAAATATAATACAACATTCTATGCAAATAGTACAGATACAGATACATCTACACCTCTTATTGTCCTCATTAATGAAGGGTCAGCCTCAGCCTCAGAAATTGTATCAGGTGCATTAAAATATTATAAACGTGCTATTTTAGTAGGAGCAAAAAGTTTTGGAAAAGGCACAGTCCAAACGCTTTTTCCATTAGACGAACATAGTGCACTAAAAATGACCATTGCAAAATATTATTTACCCAATGGAAAATGTATTGATAAAGTTGGAATTCAACCTGATTTTATTGTTAAAAACAGAAAATATACACAACATACACATACAACAGTTACTTATCAAAAAGCACAAAAACTACTTTATAAACTCACACATAAGATGATAATGCCAAGTATACCCAAAGAAAAAATATCTACAAACTCTTTCAAGAGAACCTCAAAGATGACACCTTTGAAAATACAAAAAGATCAACAATTACAACAAGCATTGAAATTGCTTAAAAATAGTAATTAAACAGCAGATTGTAGGTGCTGTTTGAATGCTCTATGAAATCACTCTTTTTTAATTTGTATTCAAATTTCACTTGTATATTGGTTGAAATAGCATAACTCTGAACAAAATGAACCAGAGATTGTTTAGTACCATCTGTATACCAACGCTTCATCAACTCTATATTGGTTTTAAACTGTAAACTTTTATCTATCACAAGACCTGCAGATAGACCCAATGCTCCTTGTACACTATCTATCAAATATGCATATATATCACCCATGATATAGCCATAGCCATATTCATTTCCCCAGCTTGAACCTACTCCCATATCTACATTAAAAAATAGTTTCTCCGTATGGTAATTTCTATCCCATTTAAAATGTGTTCTCCATGAAAAAGGTTTGATAAATGCAGAGACCTGAGAGATAGACTGTATAGACAGAAGCGTAAACTCTTCTATGGATACTTTTTTATCTATTTTTAAAACTGTATTTAAAAATTCAATTTGTGTACCTCTTAAAAGCCCTACATTACTATCATATACATCATGATATACAGGACGTACTGCAAGTAACATACTTTCGTGATTATTTTTAGATTGTATCCCCAAAGTGACTCTAGCTTGTCTATGTGACAACAATGGGTTAATAGGTTTCTTTTTACTAAGCATTTTTCCTCTACCTAGAGATGCACGTGCTGTTGTCAGCGTATGAAAAAGATTAAGGTATTTATCTTTAGTCATTTTACCTTGTATATACCTATACTCTAGTAGTTCAATTGATGCTTCAAGTAAATATTGTTTTTGTTCTAGGGGAATATATCCATTATCCAATATTTTTTTTACATCAATATCTTTATGAAGTATTTCTCTTACATAATGTATATATTGTTCTTTGATTGCTTTCTCATATTGCAATAATATAGTTCTTTTTGAGCCTCTATAGTGCTCTTTTACAATCATTGATTCATCCTGCATGGCATGTATAGTTTCCAATGGTGAGACATGGTATGTAAAATAGTCCCTTAAATGTAAATTTTTTCTGCCAATCTCTAATAACCATAACAAATTATACGAACAATTCTCTGTAAAAAAGTAGTAATCGGAATAGACACCATTAAGCTCCCAAATATGTTCAAACATTCGTAACACTTCTGCTTTAGTTAAATTTAGATCGTACTCCCATATATCCCTTTGTTCTGTGTCACGGTATTCTTTTAATTTTTCATAATAGGGTAACATCGAATAAAATCCATGATATCCCCCAACCAAACCATTCAATGCATAAAGGAGTGCATTTGTTTTACTCTCATCTGCATTTGCCGCATAATTAATAGCATAAGATAATAGTTTGGAATGGTAAGATGAATTAATACGTAAAAAAGTATGTCCAAACATCGATGCGGGAGAATTAATATGTGCCGTAGGAAAAACGACTGTTGCAGAGACAGGATCTAATTTTTTTAAAATTTTCTGATACTCTAGACATTTTACCTTTGGTAAATCATGCATATGAAGTTTTTCTACCAACCAATGTTTGCGTGCAGGAAATTTACATGCTGTAGCATTATCATCCAATACTTTTTCATGCATGAGTGCATATATTGTTGCATTCATCTCAGATTTCGCATCTTTTTTACCATCTTTTGCAAGAAAAAATTTTTGATCATCTATTTCACTGATACCATTTTTTATATGTAAAAGTTGTTGCCATCGATAATGTTTAGAAAGATTTAAATCATTAGCTTTTTGAATATAATCTATTGCATAGCTATAGATAGATACCATTAAAAATATAGAGAAAAACTTAGAAATTATGAAGCCTTAATATTGTATAGAGGATACAAATAGGGAAAAATCCCTATTTGAGAATGTTAGAATGTTAGATAGATGCAGATACACCATCTAGTACATCAGCCATCTCTACTTGTGCATTTGTATAGATACTGTTATAGTTAGATTGAAGTGCTACAAAAAATGAAGCCTTATCTTCTATATTTAAAAGTTCTGCAAGTGTAGAGAGTGATTCTCCCTGACCTTTAGAAATATCTTTTGCTAAGGCATCCATATTTGAAGCAACAAACTCTTGTGCTCTATCATTCATGACAAAACTTACCTTCTTACAACCAGATGTTCCACTACTGATACCAAATGTTTGATTTCCAGATGTTCCATTTGTAGTTGCTTGTAACGCGTACATGATAGCAGAATCTGGTCTTTTGATTACTTTATTACCTAATCCACATCCTGTTTGCATATTTCTGTGTGTTGGTTTGATATGTATTTTAGAAAATAGACTTACTGACCCCAATGTTGATACTAATGTTATTGCTAATATTGTTTTTTTCATGTTTTTCCTTTAATCTTTCATTTTTAGAATTTGTAGTGAACACCTATGCCCACATCAAAAACACTCGATAATCCAACTGTCAATCCACCTTTTGCATTTAAAAATACAGGTGGAAGATCTCTATCTATTGCTCGTATATCTACTTCTATTCCAAGACCTGCACCAGCACCAAAAGAGATGGTATGATCATCTCCATCACTTCTGAGACCCATTGCACTTATATAACCAAGACCATTGACATACCTTTCTACAGGTAACTTATAGATACCAGATACTTCAAGAAGGAGTCCGTCTTGCATAAAACTTTTTCCAATAACACCTTGAAGTGTAGTATCTTCTGAAAAATCAATTTTGTAACTAATACCTAGGTTTTGTACACCTATATACTGATCTCCAGTAGATGCACATAGTGCACTTGAAAATACAGTAATAGCAGTCAAAACACTTGTAATTTTTTTCATTATTTCCCTTTTCTTTAAAATAAAAATTAGCCAAAAGTATACCATTGTTTTACATAAAAAAATCTGATTTTTTTATTAATCTTCCAATATCTCTTTACGTTTTTTGTTTCTAATGATATAAAAAATTACAATCAATACTACACATACCAACGCGATAAGTGTGGCAGATTTCATGTATTCAGAAATAAGTGCTTGATTTGAGCCTACTACATAGCCTATTGCTACAAGCACAACAACCCAAATACCTGCACCGATAGCCGTATAGAGTGAAAACTTGGCTATATGCATACGTGCCAAACCTGCGGGCAGAGAGATGAGTTGGCGAATACCAGGGATAAGCCTGCCTGTGAAAGTAGAAATTTCACCATGTCTAGTAAAAAATGTTTCTAATTTGTCGAGGGTTTCTTCTTTGATAAAAAAGTATTTTCCATATTTTAAGATGATTTTTCTGCCAAGATTCATAGCTAAATAATAATTCAGCAATGCACCTGCAACTGAACCCAAAATACCTACTAAAATAATGACATACAGATTCATTTCGCCCTGATAGGCTAAATATCCTGCGGGTATCATAATAATTTCACTAGGAAATGGAAAGAAAGTACTCTCCAAAAACATTAAAAGAAAAATACCCCAGTAACCCATGTCTCCAACATAAGAGACAATCGTATTTGCTATTTCATGTATCATGATTCTAAAAAGGCACCCACAGCAGTAAGTCTCTCATAGCGTCTATCTAGCATCTCATCTACACTAAGCTCTCTTAGTGCTTTAACATGATCTAAATAATATCTTTTTAAGACCTCAGCAGCTGTTCTACTGTCTCTATGGGCACCAATCATTGGTTCATCTAGCACGTCATCTATGAGCTTATGCTCCAACAAGTCTGAAGGTGTGATTTTTAATGCTTTGGTTGCTGCTTCTACTTTAGTTGGGTCGTTCCATAAAATAGCAGAACACCCTTCTGGAGAGATAACAGCGAAAACTGAATAACGCATCATTGCCAGCTTATCACCCACACCAATTGCAAGTGCTCCACCCGAACCACCCTCTCCAATAACCACAGAGACCATAGGTACTTTTATTGCAGTAAATTCAAAAAGATTTTTAGCAATGGCTTCACTCTGCCCACGCTCTTCTGCACCAAGTCCAGGGTATGCACCTGGTGTATCTATGAGCATAAGTACAGGGATATCAAACTTCTCTGCCATACGTACTGCACGCAGTGCTTTTCTATATCCCTCAGGGTTTGGCATACCAAAGTTACGTTTGATTTTATTTTTAACCCCACGCCCTTTTTGTTCACCGATAACCATGGTTTTTTGACCATCTATCCATCCGATATAACAAAGAATAGCAGGGTCATCACGAAAAGCTCTGTCTCCATGTATCTCATAAGCATCATTCATAATGAGCTTGATATAATCTAACGCATAGGGTCTATCAGGATGACGTGCAAGCTGAAGTTTTTGAAAATCTGAGAGAGAACCAAAGGTTTTATTAACCTCTTTTTCCAGCTCTTTTTGAAGCTTTTCTACTGCTTCCATATTGGCTATGGCATGGGCAGATACAATCTCTTCTTGTATTTTTTCTATTTTATTTTCAAAATCTAAATATGTTGCCATCATTTAATCCTTATATTTTCTTAAAGATCACAACACCATTCGTACCACCAAAACCAAATGAGTTTGACATCGCGATATTAATCTCTGCTTCTCTTGCGCCCTCTGTAATATAGTCTAAATCACAATTCTCATCAGGCGTAGTGTAGTTAATTGTTGGGGGGAGTATACCATCACGCATTGCCATAAGAGATACTACTGCTTCTATCGCACCTGCCGCACCAAGACAGTGACCTATCTGCCCTTTAATAGAGCTCACAGGTGGACAATTCTCTTTTCCCCCTAGTAGCTCTTTAATAGCAGCTGTTTCATTTTTATCATTCACTGGCGTAGAGGTACCATGTGCGTTAATATAATCTATTTGAGGTTCGCCTGCCATTTTATAAGCACCCTTCATCGCACGAAGAGGACCATCCATGGTAGGTGTTGTGATATGATTAGCATCTCCACTTTCACCAAAACCGATAATTTCGCCATAAATAGTCGCACCCCGTGCTACTGCATCCTCATAAGATTCAAGTACCAACGCTCCTGCACCTTCACCCATTACAAAACCATCACGCTCTGCATCAAAGGGACGAGAAGATGTTTCAGGACTATCATTACGTGTAGAGAGTGCCTTCATCGCTGCGAAACCACCAATACCTACTGGACAAATAGCTGACTCTGCACCGACAACCAGCATCTTGTCAGCTGTACCTACCATAATAGATTTTGCTGCTTCTCCTATGGCATGTGTACCTGCTGCACAGGCTGTTACAGATGCCAAGTTTGGTCCTTTTAGATTTTGATAAATAGAGATAAATCCACCCAGCATATTGACAAGAGAAGAGGGAATAAAAAATGGAGAAATACGTCTAGGACCTCTATTGCCACATACAAGAGAATTTTTCTCTATATTTGGCAAACCACCTATCCCCGATGCACTCGCTACACCAAATCTCTCTCTATCGAAATCATCAGGAAGATTGGCATCCTCTATAGCTTCTGCTGCAGCTTTCAATCCCAGCTGAATAAATCTATCTGCTTTTTTTGCCTCTTTTGCATCAAGCACCATGGAAGACTCAAAATTCATAATTTCTCCAGCGATTGTAGCAGATTGACCTTCTGTATCAAACGATTCAATCGTCTTAATACCACATTTACCTTCTATGATACCTGCAAATGCACTCTCTTTATCTAGTCCCAATGCATTTATCATCCCTAAACCTGTAACCACAACTCTTTTCACCAATAGCTCCTATGCACTTAAAATAAGATATACATTAATGTTCTATATACAAAGATTAATATATATCTTAAAAATGTACTCCCAAAGGAGTACGTTTTTGAATTATACGTTTTCGATAAACTTGATTGCATCACCTACAGTTGCAATCGCTTCTGCTTGATCATCAGGAATTTCAATATCAAATTTCTCTTCAAGTGCCATGACCAACTCAACAACGTCAAGACTGTCTGCTCCTAAATCCTCTACAAATTTAGACTCTTCTTTTACCTCATCAGGGCTCACGTTTAATTGCTCAACTACTACTTCTTTTACGTCATCAAATAATGCCATTTGACTCTCCTTAATTGTTTTAAAATACGCACAAGTATAACAAAAAAATGATAATAAAGCTTATAATTTATGTTGAAATAGTGATTTGTGAGGTAATAAATTCTATTTTTAGCCTAAAGGGCACTTCTAATCGTATTCTATTCTTATTGCCTCTGTATTCATACCTGTCTCTCTATTTTTTTGTGGTTTGGTAAAAAACATCTCTTTTTTTTCTATCTTTGCTTCTGCATTAAATTTTTTTTGTAATTCTATACCTGAAGGAGCAAGTGCGGGAAGTGTACCATATATCACATGTTTGGACTCTCTTTTTATTTTTGCTTCTCTTCTTCTGTAGACAACAGGTCTCTCTTTTTTTCTATATACGACAATAGGTTCAGCCTTAGGCACACTTCTTTTTAAGATATCTACAGGCATGCTTCTCTTGGGTACAGCTTTATGTTGTTTAGCTGCTTTTATAATTTCTAATATTTTCTTTTTATCTAGTGTATCAGCATATAATACAGCACCCATACTTACGATAAATAGCCAAAGATATTTAGACATCATGCATCCTTAGAGATTATCATAATAGCTTAAGTGTTCATCCACCCATTCTACGTTCTGCAACTCTCTTTTTGGTCTATCTCTATTTGGTGATGATACATTATTTTTAAGCAAAGAGAGACGCATTTGATTTATCGAGTCACCATAAGGTGTCTCCCCTACTATTTTTACTTTTGTACCTACTGTAGTCCACTTAAAAAGTTTCATCGCATTACCATAAGGCACCCTAATGCATCCATGAGAATCAGGATAATCTACCACTTCTCCTGCATGTATAGCAATGCCTGTATTGGTAACACGCAACATATAAGGCATCTTGGCACCGCCACGGATACCTGCTATTTTGTCAACAATAGGATAACGGTTAGAAACATGCATTCTATTTTTTTCTAAAATACTAAATGTACCTACAGGTGTTGTGTATCCAGCCCTACCACTACATATAGATGAGGTTATGATAGGCTTATCATCTTCTTTTGCCACAAGTGTTTGTGTGGCTAGATTAATCTCTATGATTTTATCACCAAATATAAAGCATGTAACTATCATAAAAAGTACACTATATCTCATTTACACCATTTCCTTCATCAAGGCATCTCTAAATAGGTGCCCTTTATTCCAAATTATCGCATCATTTGCTTTAATGTAAAGTTAAAAAAACCTGTACTATAATCTAGACTTAGCTAAATTACCTGTGAGGGTAAGACAGAAAGCCACGGGTCTTTTCTCATAAAGACAGCCGAGCTGCATCATTTTATCCCAAATTATGCAATAGCATTGCCAAAATTAGTAATAGTGCTTGTACAGTGGGTGTTTGCAAAGAATTTGAGGTTAACCCAAAGGTTAATCGATGATTATTTGTAAATGCCCACGGTGCAATGACTTTTGCTAGTTTGGTGATTCCTATTGCATATTTTGGGTTTATGCAACGAGAGGCACCATGACAAGATTTATCACTATCTTAACCATCATAGTATCAACCATAAACGCTACGGCACTCCATACTGTATTGACAGAAAAAATACCCTTAGATCAAAACCATACAGGCATACTAAGCCTTCAAGTGGGTCATAAAACATATTTAGCAGATCAACCCGCTCGTATTCTCATTGACTATGAAAATAATGGTACAAAAAAACAATTTCTTTTTAGCGATACTGCAACAAAGTTTCCTATCTATTATTTTGATAAAATGT
>JALSPX010000190.1 GCA_026985755.1 Sulfurovum sp.
ACGACAGAAGAATCCCTTGCGGGTATCTACCATGCAGGGGAGTGGATGCTCGAAAAGGCTAGGGGGTTGAAAGTAGAGAGCAAAGCACTAGCACCACTACTGCAAGGACGAGACCTCATAGCCTTGGGGCTGGAGCCATCACCTAGGTTTAAAGAGATATTGGATGAGGTGTATGCTCAGCAGTTAGAAGGAAAACTGGAGACGAGAGATGAGATTTTGGAATACGTAAAAAAAGAATATAAACATGAAACTAACTGAAATACTAAAATCATTTGAAAATGAACACCATGTAAAAGTAGTCTATGTCACCATCTATGGGTCTAAACTTTTTGGGACAGATAATGCTAATTCTGATACAGATTATAAAGGTATTTTTATCCCCTCTAAAAAAGATGTATTACTTAAGCGTGATATAGAACATTACAACTACAATACTAACACCCAAGCAAAAAATGAAAAAGATGATATCGACCTGCAACTCTATAGTATCTATAAATGGTTCAACCTACTAAAAAAAGGGGAGACTGGAGCATTGGATTTGCTTTTTTCTTTGTTTAGAGAGGATACTCAGATATATAATGACACAAGCTTTACCTCTATAGTCATGGATAATTATGCACGGTTTTATAACCGTAATTTGCACTCATTTATTGGCTATTGTGTAGGACAAAGTAAAATGTATAATATCAAAGGTAAACGCTTTCAGGAGTTACATCATTTTGTAGAGATGTTTCAAGCAGTATCAGTGAAAGGTATGAATGACAAATTGGAGGTATATTTCCCCGAGATTGAACGTATTTTAGCTGCGTCAAGTTTTAAATATGTCAAATTCATCAAAGCATCTATCTCTCGAGGAAATCAAGCCTATAAAGAAGGACGTTACATTGAGTTGTTAGGTAAACGTTTTGCGGGGAGTGTCACTGTAGGCTACTTTACGCAACTTATAAGCGAGATGGAAGATCAGTTTGGAAACAGAAGTAAAAACTCAGCAACAGGCATTGACTTTAAGGCACTCTCTCATGCAGTACGTGTGATTAATGAGGTAGAGGAGTTACTTGATGATGGGTTTATTACTTTTCCCTTGAAAAACTCTCTTTACATTAGGTCAATTAAAGAGGGGAAAGAGTCTTTGGAAAGTGTCATGGCATATATTGATCTCAAACTCGATGAGGTACAGGAAAAACTTGAAAACTCTAGACTACCTCAAAAGAGTGACGAGATATTTGTCGAAAATCTAATACTTAAATTGCTTGAAAATCAATAAAATTTAACGAAATTTGGATAAGATATACACAATTTAAAGCCAAGGAATAGAGAATGAGCAAAGTAAAAATATACCATAACCCAAGATGTAGTAAATCGCGTAATGCAGTAGCACTTTTAGAAGAGCAGGGTATCGAGGCTGAGGTAGTGAAGTATCTTGACACACCACCCACAAAAGAAGAGCTTAAAAAGATTTTAAAAATGTTAGGGCTTTCGGCTAGAGAGCTTATGCGTACTAAAGAGGCTATCTACAAAGAGTTAGAGCTTAAAGAGGTGGAAGAGGAAGAGGCACTCATTGATGCGATGGTGGCCAACCCAAAACTGATAGAACGTCCTATAGTGATAAAAGATGGTAAAGCTGCCATTGGTCGTCCGATAGAGAATATTATAGAACTTCTTAAATAGTCATCGATGTCATCGACCCTACAGAGATATTTTGCTAAAATCATGTTAATTATTTATACAAGGATGACATGTGCTTAGTACAGTAAATTTAACACAACGCTACGGAAAAAGAGTACTCTTCGATAAAATAAATATGACTATGGATGTGGGTAAGCGCTATGGGCTGATAGGTGCCAATGGTGCAGGGAAGTCTACATTTATGAAAATTCTCGCAGGAGAGATAGAGCCTAGTGAGGGTGAAGTACAGCTTCAACCAGGGCTAAAACTGGGGATGCTGAGCCAAAATCAGTATGCCTTTGAAGATTTCACTTTGAGAGATGCCGTACTCTATGGAAATAAAAAACTCTATGATGCGCAAAAAGAGAAAGAAAAACTTTATATGGAGGGTGATTTTGAGTCTGATGAGGTAAACAATCGTCTAGGTGAACTAGAGATGATATGTGCAGATGAAGATCCCACCTATGAGTCGGATGTCAAAATAGAAAAACTGCTTCAATCACTGGGGTTTCCTGTAGAGCAGCACGGAGAGCTTATGTCTTCACTCACAGGTGGGGATAAGTTTAAAATTTTATTGGCTCAGGTATTGTTTTTGAAACCAGATGTACTTCTACTTGATGAGCCTACGAACAACCTTGATATGGCGACAATCTCTTGGTTAGAAGAGGAGTTGAAGCGTCATGAGGGTACCTTGATGGTTATCTCTCATGATAGACACTTTCTTAATGGTGTGGTGACACATATACTTGATCTTGATTTTCAAAATATACGTGAATTTACAGGGAATTATGATGAGTGGTATATCGCTGCGAATCTCATAGCAAAACAGGCTGAAGCTGATAGAGGTAAAGCACTGAAAGAGAAAGAAGAATTAGAAAACTTTATCAAGCGGTTTTCTGCCAATGCCTCTAAAGCCAAACAAGCCACATCACGTCAAAAACAACTGGATAAGCTAGATGTACAAGAGATTAAGCTCTCTTCACGTCGTGATCCATCGATTATGTTTAAACCTCACCGTGATATCGGAAATGAAATTTTAGAAGTAGAGGGGCTTTCCAAAGCCTATGATGGCGAACAGGTTTTTGAAAATCTTTCGTTCAAAGTCAAAAGTGGTGATAAAATCGCAGTCATCGGTACCAATGGGGTGGGTAAAACAACTTTGCTTAAAATCCTTATGGGCGAGATAGAAGCTGACGCGGGCAGTTACAAATGGGGACAGACGATTACCTATAGTTATTTCCCGCAAAATACTACTGATTTGGTGGTGGGTGATGAAGAACTGCCACAGTGGATACAAGGTTTTGATGTCAAATGGCATATCGATGATATACGAAAAACACTGGGGCGTATGCTCTTCTCGGGTGAAGAGCAAAAGAAAAAGATAGATGCCTGTTCTGGTGGAGAAAAGCACCGCGTGATGCTGAGTAAAATCATGATGGATAGTGCGAATTACTTGGTAATGGATGAGCCAAACAACCACCTAGACCTAGAAGCGATTGTCGCCTTAGGTGAAGCACTACATAACTATAAAGGTGGCGTTATCTGTGTTTCACATGATAGAGAACTCATTGATGCCTTTGCCAATAGGATTATCCAAATCAATGAAGATGGGTCAATTATAGACTTTGAAGGGGATTATGAAAGTTTTGTGGAAGAGCACGGAAAGTAAACAGAAAAGTTTGTTATAATATTTGACTTTAAAACATAGGATATACAATGAGCAATTATACAGATGACGATGATGATTACGGTGATTACAAAGATGACTTTTGGGGTAGAACTCCACAATCATCTTATTTTGAGATAGCAAAAACTGCCAACCAAAATATTGTAGAAAAAGAGATAGAAAATGTTTTCAGAAGGCTCGCTGTAGTAGAGCGTATGTTGGAAGAGAGAGGTATTACCGAAGAGGATATTAAAAGAGAGATAGACAGTACGGTTATTGATGAAGACATTGATGGTAGAACAGGGTCTGTGTTTATAGACCTTGTGGGTCGTATTGTTACTCAGTGTGAATAGGAAAATCATATTGTGCTAAGTGCAGTAGAAAGAAAAATAGAACAGTTTATCGCTGACTTAAATGACAAAGAGGTAGTAGCGCTTTATGCAAAACTACCTTCAGGAAAAAGACTTCGAGCAAAACTTATTTTAAAAATAGCAGGTTCAAGTTTGGCAGTGGTGAAAACAGCAGCAATTGTAGAGATGATACATGCAGCAAGTCTTTTACATGATGATGTGATTGATGATGCCTATACACGCCGTTCAAAACCTTCTCTCAATGCACTTTATGGCAATAAAACTGCCATTATGCTAGGAGATATTCTCTATTCAAAAGGTTTTTTAGAGTTAAATAACATTAGTCCAGATGTAGCAAAAATAGTCTCCAATGCCGTAGTGCAACTCAGTCTTGGGGAACTTAAAGATGTTTCACTCTCAAAAGCCTTTAATCTGGATAAAGAGATTTATCTGGAAATGATTTATCAAAAGACAGCATCGCTTATGGAAGCTAGTGCAGGCGTGGCAGCTATACTTGCAGGTAAAGACAAAGATGCTTATATGATTTATGGGCGTAATCTAGGTATTGCCTTTCAGATGATAGATGATATTTTAGATATTACGATGGATGCCAAAACACTAGGTAAACCAGCTTTGCATGATTTTGAAGAGGGTAAAACAACACTGCCTTATATCTATCTCTATGAGGCACTTGATAGAGAGGATGCTCTCAAGTTGAAATCTTTACATGGTAAAAGATTGAGCAATGATGAGGCGTTGTGGATAAAAGCACAGATGCAAAAACATCATAGTATAGAGAAGGCTTTTGATGAAGCAAAAATTTTGGCAGAAGAGGCGATTAGATTGATGCAAGAGCGTGGTGAAGATGCCTTGCGTGATATTGCATTGGCAATGATAGAAAGAGAGTTTTAATGTACTATCAAGTAGTAAGTTTTTCGCATAAAAATTGTGACCAAGGTATGAGAGAAAAATTGGCATTTGCCAGTGATGCAGAAAAAATAGAGATGCTTAACCTTTTGGTAGCCTTTGAGTTTGTACATGAAGCATTCATTGTATCTACCTGCAATAGGGTTGAATTGGTGCTGGCTACACGTGATAACTTCTCTTCTTTTCATGCAGTTCTTGGACTTATGGCACAAAAGAGTGATTTGAATTTTTATCAGCTTAAAAGTACTGCCGAACGTTATGACGATGAAGAAGCGGTGCATCATATCTTCTCTGTAGTCTCTTCGTTAGAGTCTTTGGTCGTGGGTGAATCTCAAATTACAGGACAAGTCAAAGAGGCTTTTATGCTTTCACATAAAAATAAGACAGCAGGGCGTAAACTAAATCGCCTTATCTCCTATGCTGTCAAATGTGCTGCAGAGGTACGTAATGCGACCAATATTTCTCAAAACCCTATCTCTATTGCCTCGGTAGCCGTGGCACAAGCACACAAAATACTGGGGGATAACATGGCAGGGATGACAGGTGTGGTACTCGGTGCTGGTGAGATGGGTATCCTGGCAGCCAAACATCTCTTGCGTGCTAAATGTGATGTCGTATTGCTTGGTCGCGATATGGAAAAAATAGAACTTGCAGCACACACTTTAGGTGAAAATGTCAAAGCAGATACCGTAGAAAACCTTACAAAGTATATTAACCGTTATAGATTACTTTTTTCTGCTACATCAGCAAAAGAGCCTGTCATAACTAAAACACTTATTGAAAATGAATCAGTCGATAGATTATGGTTTGATATGGCAATCCCTAGAGATATTGAAGATATGGGTATCGAAAAACTACAGCTTTTTCGTATTGATGATTTAAGAAGTATTTCTCAGAGTAATCATGCCATGAGAGAAGAACAAGCTGTACGTGCAGCAGAGATAGTAGAAAAGTATACAGATGATTTTTATGCGTGGCTACGTGCACTTTCTATTGAGCCTGTCATTAAACAAATGAGAATACATGTCAATGATGCCATTGATACAGAAATGAAACGTGCTATAAAAAAAGGCTTTGTACCTACTGAAGCAGAAGAGAATATGCGTAAAATGGCAGAGCAAATGTTTAAACGTTTTTTACATGAACCTACACAAAACTTGCGTAAGTCATCGACAGAGAATAAAAATGCAAACTGTATAGAATCGGTAAAACGTATTTTTAATATTGATACAGAAAATATAGACTTTAAAGAATACAAATCAGATCATCATACCAAAGGATACAACACGTGAGATACTCAAAGTTATTGATACCCACCACCAAAGAGACACCAAATGACGCTACACTGGCAAGCCATATTTATCTTATCCGCGGAGGTTTTATACAATCTGTGGGAGGCTCTGGACTGTATAATTTTTTGCCACTGGGTAAAAAGATATTGGACAAAGTGCGTGCAGTAGTGAAAGAGGAGCTAGATAAGGCAGGATGCCAGGAAGTATCACTTTCTTTTGTGACGCCTGCATCATTGTGGCAAGAGAGTGGAAGACTGGACAAATATGGTAAAGAACTTTTACGCTTTAAAGATAGAAAAAACAATGATTTTATACTAGGTCCAACGCATGAAGAGATGATGGTAAACTTGGTACGTCAAACGGTGAAGTCATATAAGCAACTGCCACTTAATGTCTATCAGATAAATCTCAAGTTTCGTGATGAGATACGCCCACGATTTGGACTCATGCGTGGACGTGAGTTTTTGATGAAAGATGCTTACAGTTTTCATGCCTCCACCGAAGATATGCAAAGAGAATTTGCTCTGATGGAAGAGACGTATAAAAAAATATTTCTACGTTTAGGCTTAGAATTTAGAGTGGTAGAAGCGGATTCTGGAGCTATAGGTGGGAGTGGTTCTAAAGAGTTTATGATACTTGCAGACTCGGGAGAAGACACGATAGTAGTCTGTGACAGTTGTGAATATGGTGCCAATATCGAAGCAGCTATCTCAAAGCCTAAATCGTATGATGCTAATACGGAAATAAAAATCATTACAATGAAAGCTCTTTATGATGATGGTGAGAGCAAAATTGTGCATTTTGCAGTGCCAGCATCGATAGAACTTCAAGAGGTGAAGGCATGCAATGCTGTCAATGCCAATGATCTCGTAGCGTGTGATGAGAGTGCTACTATGACTACACTGATTGTCGATAGTGCACTCAAAGGATTAGAGACTTTAGAAGCAGATGAAAAAAGCTATGCCGATATCTCTTCTGTATGTGAGGGGGACAGCTGTGTGCATTGTGAGGGTACCTTACGCTATACCAAAGGGATAGAAGCAGGGCATATCTTCCAACTTGGCACACAGTACTCTGAGCCTTTGGCATGTAACTTCTTGGATGAAAATGGAAAATCTAAGCCTATGGTGATGGGTACCTATGGTATCGGGGTGAGTCGCCTACTCGCAGGAATTATAGAGCAAAACCATGATGATAAAGGGTGTATTTGGACAAAAGAGTCTGCACCATTTGAGCTAGATATCATTGTTGCCAATGCCAAAGATGAAGCACAATCTTTACTAGGTGAAAACCTCTATGCCAAACTGCATACAGTCAGACACCTCGATGTGCTACTTGATGATAGAACCAAAGAGCGTTTTGGTCCAAAAATGAAAGATTTTGAGCTACTGGGAATTCCGTATGCCTTGGTGATAGGTAAAGGGCTATCTGAGGGTAAAATAGAGTTGATTCATAGAAAAGATATGAGTAAGGTTGAATTCACTTTTGATCCTGAGACCATTGGTCAATTTAAATATTTTGATGCTCTAGCAGCAGACATCTATAAATATATTAGAGAAAACTAGATGATAATCCTGTTGATACCCTTTTTCTTATTAGAACTTTATCTTTCGCTAAAGGTTGGTGAAAATATAGGTTTTTTCTCTTCGGTAGTTTGGATTATACTTAGTTTTTTTCTAGGGATGCAACTGTTACAAAAATCTTCCTATAAAATGATGGGCAATATGGATGCTTTACGTCAAGGTAAACTTGATATGCGTAGCTTTCAAAATGCAAGTATGTCGTACCTGATGGCAGCTATTTTACTTATTATCCCAGGAGTATTGAGTGACTTTTTGGGTCTTTTTGCATTACTCTATTCTCTTTATTTACAATTTATTGCTAAAATAACACCTGAACAAAAAAACAACAACTTTAAAACACAAGGAGATGATGATGTCATTGATGTCGAAATTATTGATGAGCACAGTTGTAGCGACCGTAGCTCTTAGTGCCAATGCACAACCAGATAATAAGGATTTAGTAAATTATATTAAAAGTAATATAGTAAAAAATCCACAAGTAAAAGTAAATGGTTTGACAATTATAGAGTCTAAAACAGATAAAAATTTACCAGGATGGAACATACTGTTGACTACAATGGATTTAGAATTTCAAGGTAAAGAGATTCATGCTCCTGAGATGATGTTTATTAAAGATGGACTCATTACTGGTAGTTTGGTAGATTTAAAAACAGGTGAGAGTTATAGAGATAATATCAAACCAACAGTAAAAGAGTCTTATTATGATGATAAGCATTTATTGTTTGGAAATAAAGATGCCAAACATAAAATGATTGTATTTTCTGACCCACAATGTCCATTCTGTAAAGAGACAGTGCCAGGTATTTTGAAAGCTGCAAAAGAGCATCCTAAAGAGATAGCACTCTATTATTACCATTTACCTCTTTTACGTATTCACCCTGTATCAGATGTCTTGACACGCGTGATGCATGTAGCACAAGAAGAGGGTAAAAGTGATATTACTGAGAAAATCTATTCATTAAAAATAAATCCACGAGAAACAAATACTACTAAAATACTAGAAGCTGTGAAAAAGCATACAGGATACGAAGTGACTGCAGCACAAATAGATAAAAAAGAAGTAAAAGATGCCATAAAAGCAGATATGGATACAGCTGGAAAAATGATGGTGTCTGGTACACCGACTATCTATATAGATGGAGAGTGGGATAAGAAGCGTGATGGGTATAAAAAACTTATCAAATAAATTAATATAAAGTAGTAAAGTGGAAAAACTCATCATAGCCACAAGATCCAGTGCTTTGGCTCTATGGCAGGCATATCATATCAAAGAACGTATAGAAGCGTCTTTCCCTGAAGTCACTGTAGAACTCAACGAAATCACCTCAAAAGGTGATAAAATACTCGATAAACCTTTGGCACTCATAGGTGGTAAAGGGCACTTTACTAAAGAGTTAGAAGATGAGATGCTTGCAGGTAATGCACACTTGGCAGTACATTCCCTCAAAGATGTACCGACATATATTCCTGAAGGTTTAGAACTTTGTGCTATTACTAGACGTCAAGACCAAAGTGATGTGCTTCTCTCTCATACCTATAAAAGTTTAGATGAATTGCCTCAAGGTGCGACAGTAGGAACAACAAGTCTACGTAGACGTATGCAACTACTAGAATGCCGCCCAGATCTCAAAGTAAAAGAACTTAGAGGTAATGTCAACACAAGACTACGTAAACTCCAAGAGGGGCAGTATGATGCGATTATCCTTGCATATATTGGTCTGCATAGACTTGACTTACTCAAAGATATTCCCTATGTAGAAAAACTAGACTTTTTCATACCTCCTATGGGACAAGCTGCGTTGGGTATCGAGATAGTCTCTTCAAATGATAAAGTACGTGAAATTGCGATGACATTAAATGATGTCAATACTTTTATTTCTACCAAGCTAGAACGTGATTTCGTCTCCACTATCGGTGCAGGATGCTCTGCCCCTGTGGCGGTGAATGCCATTATTTCTGGCGAGGAGATTACTATAAAAGCAATGCTAGGCTACCCAGATGGTACACACATTATGCACAAAGAATTGACAGCTAAAGTAGATGAGTGTGATGAACTAGGCACACAACTTGCCAAAGAGATGATAGCTGAAGGTGCACTTGATATTTTAGAAAAAGCAGAGCGTATTGCTTTTAAAGATGAGATGCCACAAAGATTGTAGGATTTGACTTTTTTTG
>JALSPX010000191.1 GCA_026985755.1 Sulfurovum sp.
GGAGAGACGCATCGTATGCAAAGCAGCTCGTTTTATATGCACTATGACCCCTTTGAAGTCTTTGTGGCTACAGGCATACGTAACTTCAAGCCTGAACTCCTCGCTAGCTATAGAGAGTATATTAAAGATGATGCTAAACGAGAAGAGCTACATCACATACTCGAAGCCCTCAAAGCCAAGGGCTATGAGATAGCCCAACCAAAATATAAGAAATTTCCTAGAGGATTCGAAGCGTTCATTGACAAACCACATGCCTATCTAGCCAAGTTTGGTTCCATGTTTGCCTACAAAACATTTAAACCAGACAAAATATTTTTCTCAGACAAAATCATTGAGCGTAATTTTAAAGTCTATGAAGATATGTTTGACTTGCATCAATGGGTCTACGCGCTTACATCTGTTTCAAATAGCCAAGCGTCTTAAACTCCACACCGTTTGCACATGCAAACGCTACTATAAAACTGTGACAATACCTAGAGTGTAGGAGGTAAGTGATGGGTCACCATGTTGTGATACTTGGTGGGAGTTACGGAGGCATTGCAGCGATGCGACGACTAAGTAGACATCCAGAAATCCAAGTGACTTTGATTGACCAACATCCTTACCACTACTTGCAAACAGAGGGCTACGAATTGATTTCGAGTAATACTTCCTTTGATGAAACCATCGTGAGCCTCCCTGCTCTGTGCGCAAATTATGAAAACGTCACATTTAAACATCGTACGGTTCAAGCTATCGACCCCAAACAGAAAGTCATTCTTCTTACTGATGGCGAAGAGTCGTATGATGTGCTTATCATTGCAGTGGGTAGCGTAACTAAACGTTTCGACTGTGATGAGAATGTATACCACTACTCCAGTGGAGCAAAAAGCCTTCGAGGTGCCGTCAAGCTTCAACAATTTTTTCAAAAAGAGCTCTATAAGCGTTTAGAATCTGAAAAAGAGGCAAACGAAAATTTCAATATTATTATAGGGGGTGCAGGACTCTCAGGTGTAGAAATAGCTGCAGGCATGCAACATTTTTTTAACCGTTACTATAGAAGTAATGCACTTTCATGTGCTACCTTACATATACACCTGATTGCCAGTAGAGATACTGTGCTTAATGGCATGCATCCAACTATCATAAAAACAGCAAGCAAACGTCTTAAAAAATTACGTGTTATACTTCATACTCAATGTCGTATTGCTGCTTTAGCTGCACATGAAGCCATACTCACAAACGATACCCATATACCTTTTGATTTTATGATATTTGCAGGAGGAACCACCAGTGCCCCTTGCCTAGAAAATTTAGAAGTAGAAAAAAACAAAAAGGGGCAAATTATTGTTGATGCATATCTTCGATGTAAAACGTATTCCCATATCTATGTGATTGGTGATAGCGCTGCACTTTTGGATAAGAAATCCAAAGCACTTCCTCCTACTGCACAAACTGCCATTCAAAGTGGAGAAGTTGCAGCTTCCAATATCATTCGTTCACTTAAACATAAAACACTGAAAAAAGCAGATATTAAAATAAAAGGGCTAGCTATTGCATTGGGAGGGAAGTATGCTGCTATAGATTTAGGTAAGATACGCTTTTCAGGTTATACTGCATATCTTATCAAAAAGCTAATTGAACGACTCTATAAATGGCCTCTTTGGTGGCTTGTATCGAAAGGGTTTCGCAAGATTGAAGCATGTACTATCTAATCTACAATCTCTGTAGCTTTTTTAGCCCTTCTTTTACCAGTGTACTTGTGTCTCCACTTGCACCTTGTAGTGCTTTTTGTATAGCGTCTTTTTTAAAGCCCAGACTCTCCAGTGCCATGACTGCTTCTCCCAGTGCCCCAGAATCTTTACTCTCTTCATTGCCATCGACGATAAAATCTGCCAGTTCAACAAGTATACGACTCGCTGCCTTGGGGCCTATGCCTGGTACACGCTTAAGCATACTGACATCTTTTGAAGCCACTACTTTTGCAAAGGTACTTGGTGTAAAAGTAGAACAAATCGCAAGCCCTACTTTTGGACCTACACCGTTAATTTTAAGGACTGTATCAAACATCTTTTTTTCATTGGTATCCATAAATCCAAAAAGAAGATTGGTATCTTCTCGTATCACTTGTGTCACATAGAGTTTTACTTTTTGCTCTGAAATCGCATTAGAAGTATTGATAGAGATATGCACTTCATAGATGAGTCCATTGACGTTAAGATGTACAAATGTGGGGTCTTTTCTCTCTACTGTGCCTTCTATGCCTACTATCATTATCTACTCCATTCATATTATTTTGAAAAGTATATCACGCTTTTAAAAATAGTAGCAAAAATATTGCAAATTGACATATTTTCTTTCTATATCAACTTTTAGATACAATACGTTCACTTCAAAAAAAAGAGACTTATGCGTTTAAAATCTATTTTTACTAACAGCTTTGGAATACTACTCTCAAGAATTACTGGATTAGTACGTGATATTCTTATGACCTCAGCACTTGGTGCATCTGTCTGGCTTGATATGTTTATCGTAGCCTTTAAACTTCCCAATCTTTTTCGTCGTATTTTTGCAGAGGGAGCGTTTACACAAGCATTTATGCCATCCTTTGTCGCTTCTGCACACAAGGGTGTCTTTGCAACAGCCATTTTTTTACGCTTTGTGCTTTTTCTTTTGGGTCTATCAATCATTATTACAATATTCCCAGAACCACTTACCAAGCTTATGGCATGGGGATGGGATAGTGATAAGATTAGTGATACAGGAGTACTTACAGCCATTAACTTTTGGTATTTAGATTTTATTTTCATTGTTTCATTTTTGGCTGCACTCTTACAATACAAAAACCACTTTGCAACCACAGCACTCTCTACCATATTACTTAATATTAGCATGATTGCTGCTTTACTGTTCTATATAAAATCCGATCCAAAAACTGTCGCATACGCACTAAGTTTTTCTGTGGTTATAGGAGGTCTCTTGCAGGTCATTGCACATATAGTGACAATAAAAAAACTCTCCCTACACAAGATACTCATAGGTGGATGGAGATACAAAAAAGTCAAAAATATAGAGGAAGAAAAGAAAAAATTTAATAGACTTTTTTTCCCTAGTATATTAGGAAATTCTGCACCACAACTTGCCGCACTCTTAGATACATTTTTAGCGACATTCTTAGTGACAGGTTCTGTCTCAGCCCTCTTTTTTGCCAATCGAATATTCCAATTGCCTCTAGCCCTCATCGCTATTGCTACGGCTACTGTACTCTTCCCTGCTGTGTCAAAAGCACTCAAGCACAATAATCAAGCCCTAGCCTATGAAAATCTCAGTAAAGCCTTTTGGCTACTCACATTTTTATTGGGTGCAGCCATGATAGGTGGCTATTTTTTAGCCGAACCTATCATTTGGCTCATCTTTGAACATGGAAATTATACAATGCAGATGAGTCAAAATACTGCTCGGGTACTACAGATGTATATGGTAGGCTTACTTCCTTTTGGATTGGCAAAACTTTTTTCTATGTATCTTTTTGCCTCTCACAAGCATGGTAAGGCTGCAAAAATTGTCATCTATCAGCTTATCATCTCATCTATTTTTTCACTGATACTCATGAAACCTATGGGTGCGATGGGACTAGCATTAGCTGGTAGTATTGGGGGATGGGTTCTATTGATACTTACGATAAGAGAAGTGGGGTTTGATATATTTAAAGAGATAATTAAATCTAAAAAATCACTTTTATTTGTTTTATCTATGGTCATTTTTGGAATGATATTTTATAGTATCAATAGCTATCTTGTTATATGGATACGTACATAATGATTATCTACTACGGTCAATATGCTCTGAGAAATTAGAACTTTCTAAAAATATAGGATGATCTATATATTCACTGCCGTGATATTTTGCATAGATTTCACTTATCTCTTTTATTTTTTCTGCGTCAGGAATTTTTCTACCTGCTACGAAACCTACAATTTTACCATTCTCATCTAGTTTTGCTTGAATAAAGACAAGCACCCAATAGTATTTTCCATCTTTTCGTAAATTTTTTACATAACCATGCCATATTTTTTTTTGGGAAATAATCTTCCACATGCCTCTAAAAGCACCTTTTGGCATATCTGGATGACGGTTAATACTATGTGGTGCACCTATTAATTCCTCCCTAGAAAAACCTGTCATTTCTCTAAATTTTCGATTGGCATACGTAATAATACCTTTAGTATCTGTCTCAGTAATCATCACTCCACCATCAAAAATAACCTCTTCATCTACAGGCTGGCTTTTAAATATTTGCTCTTTCGTTATGGTGTTTTCTACAATCAATGCATTTTCCATCATTTCTCCCGAGACACTACAGTGCATCTAATATATAAAAATTATATCCAAAAAAAGTCAAACGATAAGATTAGAGGTGTCCTAAATAGATTTTAGCTATAATCTCATCTATAATAATTTAGATAAAGGTACTCCTAGCCATGCAAATTTATGACAGTGTACAAAAAAAGAAACTCACCTTTTCACCTATAGTCCCAAACAAAGCAAGTATTTATATCTGCGGCCCTACTGTATATGATGATGCCCACTTAGGTCATGCACGATCCAGTCTAGCATTTGATTTACTCTCTCGTACACTCACATCACATGGATATGAAGTAACTTTATGTAAAAATTTTACGGATATAGATGATAAAATCATCAAAAAAGTAGAAGAGACAGGTAAAAGTATGGAAGAGATAACCTCTTTTTATATTGACCGATATCTTTCAGAAATGACAGCACTTGGTATTCAAAGAGCCAATATAGAGCCTAAAGCTACAGAGTCATTGGATGCCATCGAAGCGATGATACAAAAACTCATAGACAAAGATATTGCTTATGTCATCTCCACAGGGGATGTCTATTTTGATACCTCAAAAGACACGCACTATGGAAATATCTCACACCGTGTAGCAGACGATGAAGATAGTCAAAGCCGTGTAGAACATACTACCGAAAAACGAAACCCCAAAGATTTTGCTTTGTGGAAAGCCTGTAAAGGAGAAGATGATATCTGTTTTGATACTCACTTCTCTCGTGGTCGTCCCGGCTGGCACATAGAGTGTTCTGCCATGATAGAGAAACATTTTACAGGCAATGGTGAATACAGTATAGACATTCATGGAGGAGGTGCAGATCTGCTCTTCCCTCATCATGAAAATGAAGCGGCACAGTCTCGCTGTGCCACAGGACACGAACTTGCCAAGTACTGGATGCATAACGGCTTTGTACAGATAGATGGAGAGAAGATGTCTAAAAGTCTAGGCAATAGTTTTTTTCTCAAGGATGCTCTCAAACTTTATGATGGAGAAATATTACGTTATTATCTAAACTCTATACACTATAGAAATGACTTCAACTTCTCTGAAGAGGAATTACAACTCAATAAAAAAAGATTGGACAAACTCTATAGACTAAAGAAACGCCTCATGCCAGGTAAAGCCTCCCTTCCTAATAAAACATTTAAAAAGCTACTGCTTGATGATATGGCTGATGATCTTAATATCTCTATGGCACTCGCACATATAGATGAAATGATAGCCACAGCTAATGATACTTTGGACAATAATCCAAAGGACAAAGGATTTAAAAAAGAGACTTTGGCTAATATAGAATTTATAGATGAGATACTTGGATTTGGAGGTAAAGAACCATTTTCTTATTTTCAAATAGGTGTAGATGATGCACTCAAAGAAAAAGTAGAGACGCTCATTGAAGCACGCCTGGAAGCCAAAAAAAATAGAGACTTTTCTCGTTCAGATGCCATACGTGAGGAGCTTACTGCCCTTGGTATTTCTATTATGGATACTCCTGATGGCACACTTTGGGAAAAATCTTAAATGAAAAATCTCCTCAAGCAATACCTTCCCTATTTAATAGGCTATAAAAAAGAATTTTTTTGGGCTCTATTAGGTATGGTTGCTGTAGCCATAGGTACTGCAGGCACAGCACAGCTCATAAAACCCATACTTGATGACGTTTTCATCAACAAAGATATAGAGATGCTTTCTCTTATGCCCTTTATGCTTGTAGCTGTCTTTGCGCTAAAAGGTATAGGCGGATACATACAAACATATTATACTTCTTATATCGGACAAGATGTTGTACGAAAACTACGTGACAAACTTGTCTCGCATCTTAGCTACTTAGATATAGATTTTTTTAAAAAAATGCACACAGGAGAGATACTCTCACGCATCACCAATGACATCACTCGTATTCAAGTCGTTGTTGCCAATATTATACCTGATCTCATCAGAGAAAGTCTCACTATTATTGCACTTACTGGCTATGTTATTTATGAGAGTCCTAAGCTTGCATTTTACTTTCTTATTATTATGCCTTTGGCTATTTTCCCTCTTAGTAGACTTGCTAAAAAAATGCGTAAATATTCCAAGTTATCACAAGAAAGTACTGCAGATATGACAACGAGACTAGGAGAGATACTCTCAAATATTGAAGTCATTAAATCAAATTCTACGCAAACCTATGAACAAAAACGTTTCTCTATAGAGAATCAAAATGTCTTCAAATTTATCATGAAACAGATAAAAACAAATGCACTTATCTCTCCTATCATGGAGATATTGGGAGCAGTTGCCATAGGTATTGTTATTTATATAGGTGGCAAAGAGGTCATTGATAACCATATGAGTGTCGGTGCATTTTTTGCTTTCGCCACTGCACTTTTTATGCTCTATACACCTATTAAGAGACTCTCAAATCTCTATAACAAAGCACAAGATGCCATTAGTGCCAATACACGGATGAAAGAACTTTTAGATACACAATCTCTTATTCAATCTGGTGAGCATACACTTAAAGAAACTATCACAAGTATCAAATTTAATGATGTCTCTTTATCTTATGAACATACGCCTGCACTCAGAAATATCTCATTTTCTGCCACAAAAGGACAATCTATAGCTCTTGTTGGAGACAGTGGGGCAGGAAAAAGTTCATTGGTCAACTTATTAGTACGTTTTTACGATCCATCTTCAGGAGATATCCTCATAAATAATAGACCAAATCAAGACTTTACGCTTCATTCTCTTCATAAAAAAATTGCCTATGTAACACAACGCGTGTATATTTTTAATGACACTATCGCCTCCAATGTTGCATATGGAGAAGCCATCGATGAATCTCGGGTAAAACTTGCTCTTCAAAAGGCATATGCCATGGAGTTTGTAGATAAATTAGAAAATGGAATCCATACACTCTTATCAGAAAATGGTAACAACTTGTCTGGAGGACAAAGACAACGTATTGCCTTGGCACGTGCACTCTATAAAAACCCTGATGTGCTTATACTTGATGAAGCGACATCAGCACTGGATAACACAAGTGAAACACTCATTCAAAAAGCACTTCAGGCATTAAAAAATGATATGATTACTTTTACAGTGGCACACAGATTAAGTACTATCAATGAAGCAGATGTCATACTTGTTTTTGAAAATGGTGAAATTATATGTAGAGGTACCCATAGTGAATTACTCAAACAATGCCATGTTTATCAAAAGCTTTCAAAAATAATATAGGTAAGAGTTTCTTAACACAAATGTGGATACTATACTACTTAATTAATTATAAATTACGGAGAAATCATATGTCAAGAGTTTTTATTCTCTTTTTACTCACTTTTAGTTTACTATTTAGTCAGGAGACTGAAGAGTTTCCATTTATTGGTGTCACTGTCTCGTACGATTCATCAGATATATTAACAACTACCAACAAGGTCAACACAATAGATAATACCAATATTGGTATACGCTACGGACAGCAGACTGTTGATTGGCGTTCTATGCTAACATATAGTCGTTCAAGTGGTCAAAAATTTCTCACAGCAGAAATAGACAGAATTCTCTTAGATGAACTTTTTGGTACTTCTTATGTAAGACCATACTTAGGATTAGTAGCAGGGATTGTTAAATTCGATGAGATAACACTCCTTGATAATAGTCTTTACTTTTATGGATTCAATGGTGGTCTTATTATCTATACGACAGATAATATAGATGCAGATATCTCTTACCACTATTATGAAACATTCGATGATACAGAAGTAGCCAATATGCAGGGTGCAACACTCTCTTTCCACTACTTTTATTAGAAGTTGGCTATAAATTCATTTCAAGCAAAGCTTCTTGGGCTACGCTGATGCTAAGTCATGCCTAATCAAGGTATAGACTGTGATAACTTCAGCACTTGCCCTTTGCGACTAGTCGCTCTAAATTCACAATCTGTTGGAGAGTATAGTGTCCCTTTCTATTAAAAATATTTTTGCTTACCAAACCCTCAAAGAACTCCTCTTTAAACTTGACCCAGAAACTGCACATACTTTAGCAGGTTTCGGACTTCGTTTTTCTGCTCTGTGCCCGCCTCTTCACACATGTTTGACTCGTCACTATTTTGTGACACATCCTAGTTTGAAACAAAGCATTTTTGGGAGAACATTTCAAAACCCTGTAGGCTTAGGTGCAGGTTTTGATAAAAATGGACAGTACATCAAAGCCATGCCAACACTGGGTATGGGCTTTACAGAGATAGGTACAGTCACACCAAAACCACAAGATGGCAATCCAAAACCAAGACTCTTTAGACTTGTCGATGCACAGTCTATACAAAATGCGATGGGCTTTAACAACAAGGGTGCATACTACATGCTCCAACGTCTTAAGAAAGTTACTTTTTTTGACTACCCTATCGGTATCAACATAGGCAAAAACAAAGTAACACCTGAGAACGAAGCTTTGGAAGATTATGAAAAGCTCTTTAAAGCATTTAAAGAGTATGGTGACTATGTGGTCATTAACATCTCATCACCTAACACCCCAGGGCTAAGAGACTTACAAAATGAGAGTTTTATCAAAGCTATCTTTGCCATGGGTAAAGTCATCACTAGCAAACCTATCTTACTAAAAATCGCACCTGATATGACACCTGAAGATGCCATACTGCTTTGCAACACAGCAGTTGAAGCAGGTGCGGATGGTATCATCGCCACCAATACAACAATTGATTACTCTCTTACAGACAGCCCATATAAAAAAGATTTTGGTGGGCTCAGCGGTGCAGTACTGACAGAAAAATCCTACCAACTTTTCCGTGCCATAGGAAAAGAACTCTATGGGAAAACCCTGCTCATCTCTGTAGGTGGCATAGACTCGGCAGAAGAAGCCTATAGACGCATCAAAGCAGGTGCCTCTTTGGTACAAGTCTACTCTATGCTGGTCTATAAAGGGCCTCTACTCATCAAAGAGATCAATGAAGGACTTATCACGCTGTTAAAGAAAGATGGGTACACTCATATCAGCGAAGCTATTGGAGCGGATTGGAAATGATAAACCATAAACTCTTCACTCTTCACTCTTCACTCTTCACTAAAATAGTGTTCACACTACTTATATTTACAGGAATATCTATGGCTAACTCATTACCAAAACATTTTACAAAAACTTTAGACAACGGACTAGAGATTGTTGTCATCCCTATGGACAATGATTCAGGCGTCATTACCACCGACATCTACTACAAAGTAGGCAGTCGCAATGAAGTGATGGGTAAAAGTGGTATGGCACATATGCTTGAGCACCTCTCTTTTAAATCTACAGAGAAACTCAAAGAGGGTGAATTTGACACCATCGTCAAGAGCCGTGGAGGGGTAAACAATGCAGCCACAGGCTTTGACAAAACACATTACTACATCAAAACAGCAAGCAAGAACCTTGGTATGACACTGGACTTGTTTGCAGAACTTATGCATAACCTCAAACTCACCGATGAGGAGTTTCAAAAAGAGCGTGATGTGGTAGCAGAAGAGCGTCGTTTACGTACAGACAACAACCCTATGGGCTACCTCTATTTTAGAGTCTTTAACACGCACTTTACCTACCATCCTTACCATTGGTTGCCTATTGGGTTTATGGAAGATATACAGTCATGGAAGATAGAAGATATTAGAGCATTTTACCACCGTTACTATCAGCCCAACAATGCTACCTTAGTAGTGGCAGGAGATATCAAACCAGAAGAAGTCTATAAAGAAGCAGAGAAATATTTTGGAAAAATCAAGAATGAACATGCCATTCCTAAGGTCACAGCAGTAGAGCCTAAAGTAGATGGTGCCAAACGTGCCATACTGCACAAAGAGTCTAACCGTGTTGATACCCTTGCGATTACCTATTCTATTCCTAACTATGAGCATGAAGACCAAGTAGCGCTTTCTGCTATTTCTCATATCTTAAGTTCTGGAAAAAGTTCGTGGTTTGAGAAAACTATTGTCAATGATAAACAACTCGCCAACCAAGTCTATGGCTATAACATGGAACTCACAGACCCAGGTGTTTTCCTCATTATGGCAATGTGTGCACCAGACAAGAAGATAGAAGATTTAGAAAAAGAGATACTCTTTCAACTCGAAAAACTTAAAAATGGTGAGGTCACACAAGCCGAACTCGACAAAGTAAAAATCAACACAAAAGCAGAATTTGTCTACTCTTTAGAGAGTTCATCTTCTGTTGCTGGACTTTACGGAGACTACTATTCAAAAGGAAATATCCAACCTTTACTTGAATATGAAGAGAAATTAGATAAAATTACACTCAAAGATATTCAAGAGACAGCAAAGAAGTATTTTGACCATAACTTCTCAACAACAGTCATCTTGAAAAAAAATTAGGAAATTTCGTATGAATAACTATATTACTGGTGCAAGTACTGCGCTGATTACACCATTTAAAAATGGCACCTTAGATGAAGTAACCTTTGCAACACTCATCCAAAGACAAATAGACAATGGCATAGATGCTGTATGTCCAGTAGGCACCACAGGTGAGTCTGCAACACTCAGCCATGACGAGCACAAAAGATGTATAGAAATAGCCGTAGAAGTCTGTAAAGGTACAAATACCAAAGTACTTGCAGGTGCAGGCTCTAATGCAACGCATGAAGCTATAGATATTGCTAAACATGCTCAGGCTGCTGGTGTAGATGCCCTCTTCTCAGTCAGCCCTTACTACAACAAACCAAGCCAAGAGGGACTTTACCAGCACTACAAAGCCATAGCCTCTGCGGTAAAAGTACCTTTTATGCTTTACAATGTACCAGGGCGTACAGGCGTAGACATCTTGCCAGACACAGTTAAAAGATTGTTTAATGATGTAGAAAACATTATGGGGATTAAAGAAGCCACAGGGTCTATTGAAAGAACGGTTGAGTTACTTGCAAAAGTACCTGACTTGTATGTATTCTCTGGGGATGATGCGATTGACTTTCCTATCTTGGCGAGTGGAGGAAAAGGGATTACTTCAGTCACCTCTAACCTCTTGCCAGATATGAAAGCAGAGTTAGCACATGCAGCCCTTAAAGGTGATTTCAAACGTTCAAAAGAAATCAACGATGAACTCTTTGAAATAAACAAAGTCCTCTTCTGTGAATCGAATCCTATCCCTATCAAGGCAGCGATGTATATCGCTGGTCTTACCGATACACTAGAGTATAGACTGCCATTGGTTGCCCCAAGTAACGAAAATATGAAGAAGATAGAAGCTGTCATGAAAAAATATAAAATTGTAGGAGTAGCATAATGAGCGAAATGAAGGGCAAAACACTTGTCATCACAGGAGCAACCAAAGGTATTGGTAAAGCTGTAGCAGAGAAATTTGCACAAAATGGTGTAAATATCGCATTTACTTACAACTCTAACAAAGAAGTAGCAGACGAAATCGCTACAGGCCTAGAGAATAAATATGGTGTCAAAGCCAAAGCCTACCCTTTAAACATCTTGGAACTTGATGAGTTTAAACCATTGTTTGAGGCTATAGATGAAGATTTTGACAGAGTTGACTTCTTTGTATCAAATGCGATGATATATGGTCGTCCTGTGGTAGGTGGCTATGGTAAATTTATGAAACTTCGCCCTAAAAAAGGCTTGACAAACATCTATACGGCAACCGTAGGTGCATTTGTACGCGGTTCTCAAGAAGCAGCAGTACGTATGGAAAAAGTAGGAGGGGGTGCCATCGTGACACTTTCATCTACCGGTAACCTTATCTACATCGAAAACTATGCAGGGCATGGTACCAACAAAGCTGCCGTTGAAGCTATGAGCCGTTATGCAGCTGTCGAGCTGGGAGATATGGGCATTAGAGTCAACGCGGTCTCTGGAGGACCTATCGATACAGATGCACTCAAAGCCTTTACCAACTACGAAGAAGTAAAAGCAGAAACCATCAAACGTTCAGCCGTAAACAGAATGGGTAGCCCAGAAGACTTAGCAGGGTCAGTCTACTTCCTCTGTACACCTGAAGCATCATGGATTACAGGTCAAACACTTGTGGTTGATGGCGGAACAACTTTTAGATAAAAGTTTATAAAGTTTTAAATTTAGGAATGTAAAGAAATATTATTTGAGTATATCTCTCATATAGGGAATCCAATATGAGAGAGGGTTCCTTATACTTTTAAAAAGTATATGTAGCACCTACAGTTGTTGCATTAAAGAAAGCATCTTGTGCCTGAATAGTATCGAAATTATCTCCATCATAAAAGTTCATATAGTCAAAGAAAAGTCCAACACCATTAGCAAGTTCATATTTGGCACCAAGTCCCCACTGCAATCCGCTCTCTTCCAAATTACCAACTTCTGATTTACCATAACCTGCTAACCCATATGTGGAAAAGCCTGTTGTCAGATTAAACATAGGTTTAATATAAATACCCATATTTCGCAAATCTCTATCTGATGATACAGTGACCTTACCTTGATCCTCATCAATGTCAGTAAGTGTACTCGTATATCTAGCTTCTATACCTATATATTTGTTAAAGTAGTATCCCCCTAATAGGGTAAGAGAATGTCCAGTTAACTCTACCGCTTCATTCATACGTAAATAACTCAAAGCTCCCCCCACATAAAAACCATCATAGCGCACATCACTATTCACTACGATAATCTCTTTTTCTGGTATTGTAACTGTCGGTTCTTCAGGTGTAAGTACATTGCCCCCTGCCATAAGCATATTTGTAGCAAGCGCTAAACATGCTACTGAACTTGTTATAATTTTCATAGTTAATAATCCCCTTGTTTTCTGCTAAAATTTTGTTTATTGTATTCTTTATTTGCTTAAAATTAGCTCTACTCATGTAATTTTTAATCAACTCTACGATAGAATACACAAAATTATAAATAAATGAAGTGGGTTTTAGATGATTAAAAAAAGTATTTACATTGCTACTATAGCATTAATCTTTTCTGGATGTGCAGCTGAGCGTGGATCTATACAATTAACTGTGCCTCATAAAAATAAGCTAGAGAAGAATACAAGCATTGCGAAAGATGATACTATACCAACGCTTGTTGTGCATGCAAAACAAAATAAGATTGATACGACAGAGAATAGAATTTCTGGTGGTCTCATTTTACTAATAGGTGCACTTATCTTTTTGTAAAATGTATTATTTACCCCATTTTTTAATGATTATTGCGTTAAAGTTATACAATTAATTTACTCTTGGGGGAAATAATGTCAAAAAAAACTCTACTACTCTCTGCTTTGGTGCTCTTTAGTGGCTGTGCTGAAAGAGGCTATGTTCTAACTACAAATACTAAAATACAAACAATTACTGCAGAAAGCGTCACTTCACTCGATAAAACATCTAAACAAGATGAAACAGAGCTATTTGAGAAAATGACTACCGCCGTAAAAAAAGCACAAAAAGAAGAAGATAATACACCACCTGCCCTTACACACAAAAAACAAAAACAGACAATCAAAAAACAGAAAAAGAAAAAATTAAAAAAGAAAATCACAGAAAAAAAGAGAGTAATACCTGCATTTGTATCAGAAGCAGAAACAAAGGAAGAGATAGAAACACCAAAAGTGAGTGAAATATCTAAAACAGTTACATATTCAGATGATGAAAATAAACTAAGAGAAGAAGCACGTAAATCTAGAGAAAGAAGAGAAGCAAGACTACGTGAAATCAAAAAATTAAGAAAAGGTACTTTAGCAAAGCCAACCTACACCAAAGATAAACCATCTGCACAAATAGAAAAAAGCGATACCCAAGTTCCTAAAATATCAAATATAGATACTGAAAAAAACGCTAAAATGGAAAGAGAGAGAGCCAAAGAGAAAGAAGCTGCGCTTTTAGCCCAAAAAGCTAGAGAAAAAGAAAAGTTGGCAAAAGAGAAAGAAGCGGCACTTTTAGCACAAAGAAAGCAAGCGCAAGAAGCTAGAGAAAAAAAGAGACAAGAGCAAAAAGTAAAAAACAGTACGCCTCTACCTCAGCATAATAAGACCGATTTCACGAAACCTCTTGTATTTAAACAAATAGATAAAATTTATCATAAATTTGGTACATCTGAAGTACATGGACATGTTATTTATTTGACACCTACAGGACAAGAAACAAGACTTTCCCAAACTAAAGCATATCTATTGCCTGTAAGTGCCAAATTAAACCATTGGTTTAATAAGTATTACCTCAAAAATAAAAACGATGGCAAAAGTACTATCGTAAGCTATTTAAATCAAACATCCCTAAATCTTGAAAGAAATTTTGAATTCTTTGGTGTCCCAAAAGGTAGTTACTATGTGATTATTGAATCTACTGACCCTCAATCACATAAAAGAGTTTATATCGCTAAAAAAATACACGTAGGCAAATATAAAAAAATAATGGGTGTATTTAGTAAAAAACTTTAGGAACATAGATGCTTAATATACCAAATTTACTTGCATTTACTCGCCTTTTACTCGCCCCAGTGATGTTTTTATTTTTGGTAAATCAAGATGCAACACTATTTCATAATATACATCAAACATGGCTCAATTATTTTGCAGCCTTTATTTTTGTTATTGCCAGTGCTACTGATTTTTTTGATGGCTATATTGCACGAACATTTAATCAGGTGACAACACTTGGTAAAATTTTAGACCCGCTGGCAGATAAAATGCTAACGTTGGCAGCATTCTTAGGACTTATGATGATAGGCACAGCTTCGCCTTGGGCAATATTTCTCATACTCACTAGAGAGCTTTTTATCACGGGATTACGTGTATCCGCCGTGGCTGAAGGCATAGATATCAGTGCAAGTTGGATAGGTAAAATTAAGACAGTGATTCAAATGATTGCTATTGGATTCTTACTTATGCAGTGGCCAGGAGGAGAATGGCTACTTTGGTTTGCTGTTTTTTTGACACTCTACTCTGGATATGAATATGTAAAAGAATTTTTACAAAAAGTACCTCTTTAATAAATGCTGAAAAAATAACCAATCGCTGCATTAACTTTTCTCAATTCTACGTTATTATTATCTTTAAACTTCAAACAAGGAAATAGGACATGAAACTAACAAAATTAAGCCTTATCGCAATACTCTCTATAAGCAGTGCCATAGCAGGAGGAGATATTGCTCCAGCTGAAACAACAGTAGAAGCACCAGTGAGTGCAAATACAACTGCTTGCAACAATGCAACCACAATTAACAGTAAAGCACAATTCTATTACTACTCACATGATGATGCAGGGGCTAGTGATATCTTTAAAAAACCAACATCTTCTGCAGCAGGTGCTGTGACATTTGATATTTCACACAAATTATTTGAAAATATAACAGCGAATTTTTCCGCTATAGGATATGTCAATTTTGGTGACAGTATTGGAAAAATGGATTTTGAAGCACAACCAAATGGTGCATTTTTTAATGTAGCGAATCTTACTGCAACCTTTGCAGATACAACGATGGTAGTAGGTCGACAACTTTTAGATACACCGCTTGTTGGTGGTTTTGATTGGCTTCTTGCCCCTGGATCATTTGAGGCAGCCACCCTCACAAACAACTCTATTGATAACCTCACACTCGTAGGTGGATACATTACAAAATGGAGACAAAACAACAGTGGAAATACATGGGTAAATCTCATAGATATTGACAATGGAGACAACTATACTTTAGGTGCTGCTTATACTATTGGAGGACTCAATGTAAGTGCTTGGTATTATAATATTGATGCTGGTTCAGTTGTTTCTGCTGTTGAAGATAAATATAGTGCTATCTATGCAGATGCTGGATATGACTTTGGTATTGCCAATCTTTCAGGTCAAATTATCTCAACTGATTATCACACAGCTAAAGATGCCTTGGCATATGGTTTAAAAGTTAGTACAGAATTTTCTGGTGTTACATTCACAGCCGCTGTAAGTAATACAACGGACAACAAAGCTGGATATATTGGTAGAGATTCCATATACACAAGTTCATGGAACTACTTTGCATCTAATGCAGGTGTAGAAAATGACGATACCCTATCTTGGAAAGTGGGTGTAGCTACTGAGTTTATAGGCCTGAATACTGAAGTATCTTATGCTGCTTATGGTGATGAAGGTTCTGAACTTGATGTTATTCTTGGTTATGATGTAACAGATTGTGTAAATCTTGCTGCTATCTACACTTCAACGGACTATGATGTAAATGTAGATGAACAAAAAGATGCAGATAATGCACTGGAAATGATTGCCTCTTATAAATTTTAATAATATATTTTAAGTCCCACTCTCTTCGGAGAGTATTTGGGCTAAATCTCCTAAGAATATGCTCATTTTATATTATTTTTCTTCATAGCTTTGTTGCATAAACCATTTAATTGATAATAACTCTCATTTTTAACTTAATTTAAGTTTGAATGCACTATACTTCTTCTAATATCAATAAACTGATAACAATTATCATTTATATTTTATTATTTTAAACTATAAGGAAAAGTTTTGGAAAAAATAGTCATTGCACTAGCTGGTCAACCAAATGTAGGGAAATCATCTCTCATTAATGCCATCTCTAATGCCAAGCTCAAAGTAGGAAATTTTTCAGGTGTTACCGTAGACAAAACTGAGGTGGAGTTTACCATTTGTGATGATATTACCTGCAAAAACTACGAAGCACATATTATAGACCTCCCCGGAGCCTACTCTCTTACGGAATACACCATAGAAGAGAAGGTGACCAAAAGCTTTTTGCAGTCAGATGAGTATGATGTCATCGTCAATGTAGTAGACTCTACTAATCTACAAAGAAATTTACTTTTTACCATACAACTCCTAGAAACAGGTAAAAAAGTGGTGGTAGCCCTTAACATGAGTGATGAAGCTAAAAAAGAAGGTATCGAGATAGATGAAAAACAACTCTCTGCGATACTCGGTGTACCATGCATTAAAACCTCTGCTGCCACCAAAGAAGGTATCGAAGCCTTACAGCATGCCATTGTTGAGGCATACGAAAAAGAAGAGACCACAGCAAAGGTGATCTACTCTGACCACATAGAAGAAGAGATAGATCATATCGTAACATTTATGCAAGAGAAGCACTATAAAAGTACTGTGCCCTATCGCAATTTGGCAGTCAAACTCTTGCAAGAAGATGAAGATATCTACAAAAAAATGCATGATGAGCCTATTTGGATAGAGCTATTACCTTTGGTAAGAGATGCCCTACAACATATCTACCTGCATACCAATACCAAAGATTTGGATGAGATTTTTGCAGATGAGCACTTCGCCTTTGCCAAAGGTGCCAAGATGGAAGTGATGGCAGTCAAATCTATGAAAGCCAAAAACCTTACACAAAAGATAGACAACCTACTGATTAACAAGTTTTTAGGTGTCCCACTCTTTCTCTTTTTTATGTGGGGACTCTTTCAACTCACTTTTGAGATAGGAAGCATTCCTATGGACTACATCGATGCAGCTTTTGCTTGGATGGGGGAACAAGCCAAAGTCGTCTTGGGGGATGGTGAGTTAGGCTCACTGGTTTCAGATGGTATCATCGCAGGGGTCGGCGCAGTAGTGATGTTCTTGCCGAACATTGTCATACTCTTTTTGGGTATCGCACTGTTGGAGACCACAGGCTACATGAGCCGTGTGGCATTTCTATTGGACGGATTTTTCCATAAGTTTGGGCTGCATGGTAAAAGTTTCATCCCACTGGTCACTGGTTTTGGCTGTTCAGTACCCGCCTATATGGCAGCACGTACACTCAAAAATGAAAAAGACAGACTCATCACCCTGTTTATTATAGGCTTTATGTCTTGTGGTGCGAGACTGCCTATTTATGTACTTTTTGCAGGGGCGTTCTTTGGTCAGGAGTCTGCAGGGAATATCTTGTTTATTATCTATATTGCTGGTGCACTACTAGGATTGCTTATGGCAAAAGCACTTAAAATGTTTGTCTTTAAAGGAGATGATGAACCCTTTGTGATGGAGATGCCAAAGTACCGTATGCCTTCACTCAAACTCATCTGGCACACTGTCTATGGTCAGGCCAAAAGTTATTTGAAAAAAGCAGGAACATTCATTTTAGGTGCGGCGATTCTCATCTGGTTTGCGTCTAACTACCCTAAAGTGGATGCCCCTGCACACTTGGATGCAAACCAAGCACAACTCTATGCACTAGAAAATTCATACTTAGGAAAAATAGGACACGCATCAGAACCATTCTTTGCACCTCTTGGCATGGACTGGCGTATGGCTGTAGCTTTAGAGACAGGACTGGCTGCCAAAGAAGTCGTGGTATCTACGCTCGGTGTACTCTATGCACTAGGCGATGAAGTAGACCAAGAGAGTCAAGGTCTCATCACGCAAATCAAAGCCAATATCCCTTTTGCTTCGGCGATTGCCTTTATTGTCTTTGTGATGATTTACCTGCCTTGTTTAGCTGCATCAATGGTCTTTGCCAAAGAGGCTGGTGGCTGGAAGTATCTGGTTTACTTGTTTTTCATGACAAGCATCTCTGCATGGGTACTAAGCTTTATTGCGTACCGTGTCACATTAGCATTAGGATTTTAATATGAAGTTAATAGATTTACAAAAAGGAAACAGAGCTACCATCGTCAAAATACACGCCGATAAAGCACTCAAAGACAGACTCAGCTCTTTTGGTGTCATGCGTGGGGAAGAACTGCTTATCAAAGGCTGTTCTCTTGCGAAACAAACGATGGAAATAGAAGTAGGTTCTACACTGATTGCATTGCGTAAAGATGAAGCAGAACAGATAGAAGTAGAACAGATAGACGTGTAGGTGCGATTGTATCGCACCTACGGTTTATATACAATAACAGGAAAACAAAATGAACAAAATAACACTAGGCACACTTTATATAATGATAACAACTCTTACAATCAATGCTAATATTTTTGAGGAGATAAAAACCTCTGGCTATCTCAGAGCAGCTTATGAGATACACGCTGTCAAAGAGAGTGACACTTTTAAAGATGGTGCCATAGGAGGAAAGCTACATATAGAAACAGCACCCTATTTGGGAATCCAATTTGGCACAAGTTTTTATACTTCTAACGCTTTAGGCTCCAGTGACAATACTGGCTTGGTACCCTTTAGAGGAGAAGTTGCTAACTCCTATACTATTTTGGGTGAAGCTTACGTTCAAGGAACATGGGGAAATACACGCGTCAAGATAGGTCGTCAAGAGATAGATACCCCTTTTGCCCAAGTAGATGACATAGGGATGGTTCCCAATACATTTGAAGCGTATATACTACAAAACAGAGACATACCAGATACCACACTTTTTTTAGGGCAGATTCAAAAAATGGCAGGGGTAGATGCAGCAGTAGTTGATGCCTTTACTCCTGTGAATGGAGATAACAATATGCAAGTAATAGGTGCTACCTATGAAGGGGTAGAAAATCTCACACTTTCTGCATGGTACTACCGCATCAAAGATGCAGCGGTTGATAGCATAGCCTACATGGAAGCAAACTATGAAATAGAAAACTACAGCATTGGAGTACAAGTAGCCAAACAGGGGTACAGCATGGGCAAAGATGCCAAGGTATTTGGTATCACTGCGAGTACCCAGTATGCACCACTAGGTCTAAGCTTCTCTGCTAGCTACAACAAGGCATGGGACAATGCTGCATTTTCGGGCTTCTGTGGTGGACCATTTTTTGCCAATTCTGAGTATCTCATCCCTGCCAATGCTGGGGTAGCTGGAGCGCAGAGTAACATAGGTATAGCGTGGGATGCTACTACCATACGCATAGAGAACCTAAACATCTCTCTCAACCATGCCCTACTCAAAAACCAAGCCAAACAAAAAGCCACAGAGACAGACCTGGTCATAGGTTACACCCTAGGCAAACACTTGGAGACACATCTCATCGCTTCGTATATCAAGGGTAAAAATGTGGGTGAGGATGATGCTAGGCATCTACGGGTGTTTTTGAATTATGACTTTTAGGCTTGGAGTACCTATCCACTATCAATTATATATTTTGTAAGGTGCGATTACCATCGCACCACATTAAGATTAAATCCCTTTAAGTTCTCAATCCTTACTTTCCGTACTGATAAAGTTTATGTATCTCTTCAGTCGTTAAAGCCCTGTTATATATACGTAAATCATCAATTATTCCATTTAAGTAGTATAGATCCTCCATATTCCCAATTGACCAATCATTGCTAGGTCGAGAAATCTTATCAAAAATTCTTGTTTGTTCATCTACTAAATTACCATTTAAAAACACTTTTAAAACTTCTTTATCAACCACAAATGTCATCAAAGCAAATTGTTGAGCACTAAGTTCTCTTGTTGCATCGAAAGGTATAGATATAGACTGAGAATCACCCCAATAACCTAAAAGAAACTTTACTTCTGAAGATTCAGAATAATTATAATATCCGTATTCTCCATTTATTCCTTTATCTAATCCATTTGAGATATGAACACTAACATTATTAGCACCTGAAGTTGGTTTATAATATTTTGTCCAAAAAGATATGGTCATAGTAGTGAAATGATTTAAGGATGAAGATTGTTGAATTCTAATCCAGTCATCTACCCCATCAAATTTAGCAGCCTTTCCTATAACACCTTTTTCATATTTAATGCCACCATGAGCAATACCATGATTCTCGTGACCACTGCTATCTCTCGCATTACCTTCAAACGGGTAATAAGCCACAAGTCCATCACTCACATTGACTTGATCTTTCTTGGTTTGATCGTTCCCTTCATTTCCACTTCCACACCCCACTATAAAAAGCGCGAAGATACTCATGGGTATTAAATGTTTCATACCTTTCCCAATCGTGATATTTTTAAGCATAATATTCTCCTAGATTTAAAATTTAATAACTCAGATAGTAGTGAATTTCTATTCCTAACAAATATCCTGAACCACAATTCTAGCATCAATACCTGAAAGTTCTTCAGCATACATATAGAGTATCAATTTTTATCTCCTGCAAGTCATACTTTAACCTAAAACATACAATAAAATTTGAGAACAATACATGTCACCTAAAAATAATCATCTTTTCATCCACCTATAATTATCGTTTTTATATTATCAAAAATGTAAAAATGATAAAGGGTATTTATGTTAGTCAATCGTCAAAAAGAGTTGAAACGCCTTGAAGAAAAGTATCTAAAGAGTATTCTCGGTTTACCGTTCTCTATGGACGACGGCGCGTAGGGAAAACAACCCTGTCAAAAATCAAGCCAAACAAAAAGCCACGGAAACAGACCTAGTCATAGGTTACACCCTAAACAAACACTTTGAGACACATCTCATCGCTTCGTATATCAAGGGTAAAAATGTGGGTGAGGATGATGCACGGCATCTGCGGTTGTTTCTCAATTATAATTTTTAGATGTTGCATAAGTTCAAAAACATCTGGCACTTCGTAAAGGAGTAAAAGATGCAAATAGATTATCTGTTTTATGGGATAAAAGGGTTTGAAAGGTTTGCCTATTATTGCTATCGTTATGATATGATAAGTCAAGAAGCACAAAAAAGATACAAAAAGGATACACTATGAAATATAGCAATGAAGAAGTTGAACTTTTAGATGCCCTCGAAACACAAGAACCTGAACGTGTAGATTTTGATAATGAAGCCTTAAAAGTCATGGCAAAAGATACACTGGAGTATCTCAATGAAAAAAAACAAATTAGCATCAACCTAAAACGGGCAGATTTAGACTTTATCAAACAAAGAGCCCAAGATATAGGCATTTCTTATCAAAGTATTATCCAGTCTTTGGTACATAACTATAGCACAAATAAGTTGGAGTTGAAACTGTAAAGTATCAAAGATAGCTTTACATATTTACTATTTTTGGCTAGACTAGACACAATCTACAAAGGAGCTACATTGAAAAAGTATATCATTCAATATTTACTATTGTTTTCTCTCTCTTTCAATATAGCCCATGATACTATACTTGCAACCAAGGTTGAACATTCTGCATCAGTAGAGCATTATGTGCTAGAACAAAGTAGTGCGTCACATTGTGAAGATGGATGTGATTTACATCATTGTTTTCATTTTATGGCAATCCTTGAAGAGGCTTCACCCTCACTACTTTGTCCACAAAACAAAAGTAATCTTCAGCAACACTATACCTACCCTATTCCTCCATTTAAACAAAGTACCATCAAACCTCCTATAGCCTAATTTATTTTAATATCGACCCATACATTAAATTAAAGCAATAAAGGCTACATATGAAAATACCTCTCTTTATACTTTTGTTATCGCTATTTACAGTGGCAAATGAAAGTAACCCATTACTTGTAGATAGCAGTATCAATCTACAAAATTATAACCACAAACCCTCGCTTATACTAAAGCATAGGTACAAATTAAAGCGTCTAGCACGTATTTCACCGATAAAAGCAAAGGAAATCACAGCTCAAGCATGTAAAGAGCCTGTGGTATATCAAAGGCTTACACATAAAGGTCAACTCCTTTTTTATATGTCTGTGACCAATACCTGCGCACTTAAAATTAATGCCCTAGATGGCACGATTATTTCAAAGGCTCAATAAATGAAACAACTAGCAATATACTTAGCATCTATATTCATCTTGACTACTACTATGACAGATGCTTCGACATTAACACTCAAAACATTACTACAGACTGCCAAGAGACATAATGCACTCTCAAAATCTCTCGATCAGCGTGCCTTGGCTACAACAGCACAAAGTTTGGCTGATACTGCGAGCGATCCATTGACACTGAATGCCGATACAACAAGGGCAATACCAGATAGTAGTCTTAGTGGCTATGAATACAGTATAGGTCTCTCAAAAAATATAAAACTAGGCACTATTCAAACGCAAGAACGCCAGATAGCGCAATTGCAGTCTCAGGCTTCTCGTATAGAAGGTGAAAAAAGCGTACTCTCTTTTAGAAATACTCTCAAAAATCTCTATCACCAGCACTGTTTGGATAGAGAAAAATATAGCATCATCAAACACAGTTATCGTGATTTTCTCACACTTTACAAGAAAAAAGAAAAAGCCTATGAATATCATGAGATATCTAAAACTGAATTGATGCAACTAGCCAGTGAAAAACGTAAACTCTTTGCCCAGCTGGAGCAAAACAAAATGCTGTTGAATATCTCTAAGCAAAAAGTACTCATGCTTAGTGGTGCCAATAGCAATACAAAAACAAAACTCTCATGTAGAGATACCTACCCTATACGTAGTCATATTCGACTGGGAAATACCTTTGGGCTTTCTAAAAAAGCAAAACAAAAAAGAGTTCAAAGTACGCAAAAAATGATAAAACGATATAGCCACTCCTTGGAATCACTCTCCATCAATGGACAATACGGTAAAGAACTAGATGTCGATAGATATACTATCGGTGTATCTATACCTCTTAATTTTTCTTCTTCGAAAAATGAACATGCCCGTGCTGCTGCTATGTATAAAGCCTCATCTATCGAGTATGCTTATACCCAAAATATGAAAGAGAGAAAAGCCCTTCTCTTTGAACTCAAAGCACAACTTAAAAGCCAAGCCTCTATGATAAAAACACTTTCACAAAATTACAAAGCGTATAAAAACAAGCTTTTGCCTTTGATTAAAAAAAGTTATGATTTGGGAGAAAGCTCGGTGATAGAATATTTGTTAAACAGACAAAAATTATACACACTTAACCAAGAGATATATGCCAATAAAAAAGCTTACTACACCACACTCTTCAACCTATACACACTCAGCGAAAAAAAGGATTAAACCATGAAAAAAAGATTATTATTCTCTATAGTACTGACACTGTCACTCAATGCAGAAGCAATCAAAATGACCCAAGAACAGGCAAAAAACTGGAATATCAGTATAGAAGTACCCAAAGCATCGAATACCTATCCTTTTGGGGAATTTATCGCTCATGTAGTCACGCCACCAACGTTATTGCACACGATATCTTTGCCTTTTGAAGCCAATGTACAAGCACTCTATGTCGCAAAATATCAACATCTAAAACGTGGTGCACTTCTGGCTAAAGTCACAGGGACAAAATGGATAGAAGTACAGCAACAAGCTATTGCCGAAGCCATAGAATATAAACACCACAAACATCTCACAGAACGTAAAAATATGTTGTGTAAAGAAGAGATTATTCCACAAAAAGAGTGTGTCGCTGCCAACGCAGAACTAAAATCTGATACCATAAGAGTAGCAGCTTCAAAAGCACTACTCAAAGGATATGGTGCCAGCGAGCGTATGATTGAAGCACTATTTGAAAAATTTGAACTAAGCAACACGATTAATATCACTAGCCCCATCGAAGGAAACCTCATTTCCCTCAGTGCCACACCAGGTAAAAGCACCAATCCTGATGATGCATTGTTTGTCATTAAAAAAGAGGGTGCACTATGGTTAGAAGCCAATATAGAAGCCCAACGTACCCAAAAACTCCATGAAGGTGAAAAAGTAGAAATAACGTTAAATGACAAAACATTTCAAACAACCATACTACAAATCGCTCCTGTCATTAATCCAGAAAATCAAACACGTCAAGTACGGTTTTTAATACCCAAAACCACAAATATTTACTCAGGTTTTATAGGAAGTGCAAAACTTACACGCTATACCGATGTGCTTAAAGTAAAAAAGAATTCTGTGATTAAACAAGGGGGCACGCAGATTGTTTTTGTCAAAACCGATGAAGGTTTTGTGGCAGTACCTGTTGAGATACTTTCTGAAGATAAAGTCTATTATTATTTGAAAACCTCTCCACGACTTAATCATGAAATAGCAACCAATTCTTTGGCTATCTTGAAAAACCTACTAGGTGGCGACGATGAATAAAATTATTGGATTTGCCCTTGCACAAAGGCTTTTCTTTTCTCTTTTGGCTGTAGTGATACTTGGGCTGGGTATTAAAACCTACAATGAGTTACCAGTAGATGCATTTCCTGATATCTCACCCACACAGGTGAAAATCATTATGAAATCTAACGGTATGACCCCTGCAGAAGTAGAATCTGGTATCACGGTACCTATTGAGACAAAGATGGTTGGTATCCCTTATGAAACGATGATGCGTTCTACCACCAAATATGGTCTTGTAGACATCACCATAGACTTTGAAGATGGTACCGACATCTATTGGGCAAGACAACAAGTAGGTGAGAGGCTTGCTGAGATTCAAGGAGAACTACCTGAGAATATCACAGGAGGATTAGCCCCTATTTCTACACCACTGAGTGATATTCTTATGTTTACCATAGAGTCTGACACCTTAACACTTGAAGCAAAACGTACACTCTTGGATTGGATTATCTCTCCTAAAATACGTGCAATTAGCGGTGTAGCCGAAGTCAATGCCTTGGGTGGCAAAGTAAAAACATATGAAGTCGTACCAAACCTTAATCAAATGCGTGCAAAAGGTATAACACTCGATCAACTCTTTGAAGCACTCGAGAAAAACAATAAAAATGATGGTGCAGGTCGTGTATCTCAAGGGGTAGAGAGTATCTTGGTCAGAAGTGTGGGAAGACTTAAAAATATCCATGACATCCAAACGCTACCTATTCGTAAGATTGGTGATCATATTATTACCTTGGGTGATGTCGCTACTGTGCACTTTGGGTATCTCACACGTGCAGGATTTGTAAGTAAAAATGGTGAAGGAGAAGCAGTACAGGGTCTCGTGCTCGGGCTAAAAGGCATCAATACAGCCATCGTTTTGGATAAAGTCAAAAAAGAGTTATCTGCTCTTGAAAAAATGTTACCTCATGGTACCAAAATAGATATTTTTTATGACCGTTCTGAACTTGTTAACCTAGCTACAGACACTGTAAAATCTGCACTTTATGAGGCCATTGTATTGATTATGGTTATCTTGCTTTTAATGCTTGGAAACTTGGCTTCAGCGGTGAGTGTAGCCCTTATTTTACCTTTTGCATTACTTATGAGTTTTATGGCAATGCAATACTTTGGGCTTACAGCCAACCTCATGAGTCTAGGTGGACTTGCCATTGCTATTGGGATACTGGTGGATTCTGCGGTGGTTGTCGTAGAGCATATTACCGCTGAATTGGGTAACCCCAAACGTCAACGTCATAGTAAACTACATATTATTTATGAAGCCACAGTCGAAATGGCACCTTCTATTATTACAGGTGTTTTGATTATTATCATCGTATTTTTACCTATCTTGACACTAGAAGGCTTAGAGGGAAAACTGTTTAAACCTGTGGCTTTGAGTATTATCTTTGCACTCTTTAGTTCTTTGGTTTTGGCATTGACACTTATTCCTGTGTTGAGCTCTTTTATTTTAACAAAACGACCCGATCCTGAGTCTTTTGTGGTGCGTTACCTTACCAAAGGCTATAGACCTATTCTAGTATGGTCACTCGATCACGCCAAAATCGTCATTCTCTTTGTGCTCATGCTCTTTGGGGGTTCACTCTATCTTGCAGATAAAACAGGAAAATCTTTTATGCCTACCATGGATGAAGGCAGTATTATCATCGGGGTAGAGATGTTACCCTCTATCTCACTCAAAGAGAGTTTGGCACTCAATCTGAAAATACAAAAAAAGCTCATAGCTTCTGTGCCTGAAATAGAAAATATCATTGCCAGAACAGGAAGTGATGAATTAGGACTGGACCCAATGGGACTCAATGATACCGATACTTTTCTAGTACTCAAACCCAAAGAGGAGTGGAGAGAGCCTTCAAAAGAGTTTATTATCAATGAGATACGCAAAGTCCTTGATGAATTTGTAGGGATTGAATATGGCTTTACACAACCTATAGAAATGAGAGTCTCAGAGATGCTTACAGGGGTACGAGGAGATTTGGCTATTGCTATTTTTGGTAGCGACAATGCTGTCCTTGAATCTATCGCCGTTGAGATAAAAGATCTCTTGGAAAAAATACCCGGAAGTGCAGATGTTTACAAAAAAGCCAATGAAGGGGTAGAATATTTTGAGCTTGAATTTGATAAAAAAGCGATGGCATATTATGAAATTACACAAGAGGAGCTCAATAACTTTTTAAAAGTGATGGTGACAGGATTAGATATTGGTGTCATTCAAGAGGGTATGCGTCGTATTCCTCTTGTGGTCAAAGGAGATGATGCCTTACAAAACTCTCTTGATAGGATTAAAAAACTATACTATCCTGTAGCAGATGGTAAATCTATACCCTTAAGTAACTTTGTCAAATTTGTCTCCAACGCAGGACCCGTACAAATAGAACACGAACATGGTTACAGAAAAACCATTGTACAATCCAACGTAGAAGGTCGTGACCTCGTGAGCTTTGTAGAAGAAGCCCAAAGAAAAATAGAAAATGAGATTAAACTACCTGCAGGATATTATGTAGAGTATGGTGGTGAGTTTAAAAACCAACAAAGAGCGGCAAAACGTTTGGCTATTATTGTGCCTTTGGCACTCTTTTTAGTCTTTATTTTACTCTTTGTCTCATTTAAATCCTTGCGGCAAGCATTGATGGTCCTTATTAATGTACCATTGGCACTCATAGGTGGATTTATTGGGCTCTATTTTAGTGGGGAGTATATGTCTGTACCTGCATCTGTTGGGTTTATCGCCCTTCTTGGTATTGCAGTTCTCAATGGTGTGGTGCTCGTGAACTATTTTAATTATCTTATACAAAATGGTTCTACGCTCAAAGATGCTGTCATTGAAGGATCGGTAAAAAGATTGCGACCTGTATTGATGACAGCGATTATTGCAGCATTTGGGTTACTCCCCCTACTCTTTGCAACAGGTCCTGGCTCAGAGATACAACGCCCCCTTGCGATTGTCGTCATCAATGGGCTGGTGAGTTCCACCATCCTAACGCTGATTATTTTACCTATTCTATATATGCGTTTCTCAAAAAAGAGTCATTCTTTAGAATCTAAGAAAATTTAGCAAGTACCTTTTGTAGTGCCTCTTTGGCACTATGTAAAAAGAGTGTACTTTTTCCAGAGAGTTTGCCCTCTTCAGACATTGGTGTGGAGATAAAACGTGTAATATTCTCTATGAGATTTTGTGTATCTTTCATCTCTGCTAAAGATTGGTTATGATATTCAGTACTGTTCTCTTTTTGACCTTCAAAGTGCAATATTCTTTTGAGTTTTCCTGCTTGTTCGTTGAGCACAATCTCATAGTCTTTTAAGACTTTGATAGCATCAGAGATATGTGCATCCACTTTATCCATCTCCTCTTTACAACTTGCTTTTTTACTAATATACTCATGTGTCTCTTCTATCTGTTTTTGTGCAAAACGAAGATTAGAGCCTCCTTTTAATCCCACACGTATCCAATAAATGATTGCCATCACAGCAAGTACTGCCGCTCCCACCATAAGTCCACCATTGATAGCATCATCAGGACGACCTATTTGTGTACCAAACCAACCCAGTATCTTTTCTATAGTTTCAGCGCTTGGTACTTTGCTCATATCTAATGTTAACCCTAATTTCTCGGTAGCTAAATAGATCAATCCCCCCAGTGTTGCAGCACCACCTAGAAGAGAAAGAATAAGTCCCGTAAACCTTCCAGAATGTACATCTTTTAATGTAATAGGTGCAACATCGTCCTTGGCATCAAACAACACAAAATCCTCATCCTCATCTATGCTCTCTATCGTATGTCCAAGTGTTTCTATCAATGCTTGTGCCGCATCCAAGCCACCTGACTTGAGTGCTTGTTTTGCAATATCAAACTCTTTTAAATCATCTGCTAACAAGAGCTTACAATCTTGGATTTCATTCTCACTAGCATCTACAAGTGCTTTGGCTTCTTCTACCAATTGTTTTGCGATACTATGTTTTTTCATCTTTTTTACAGGTTTAACTGACTCTTTTTTCTCCTCTGTGTCTAAGTTTTCCTCTACTTCTTCAAGTTCCTCTTCTACTATTTCTTTATCTATTTCCATATTTTTATCTTCATGCATACTTCAACTCCATAAAATAATATTCTATATTTTATATTCTAGCTAAATTTTTGTATAAATATTTAATTTATCTTCATTCTTTACTACACTTAGCTATAATCACATAAAATTATTTAGGATTTTCATGAGCATCATAGTCGCACTTTTGGTTTTATCGGTACTTATCTTTTTTCATGAACTTGGGCATTTTACTGCGGCACGTTTTTTTGGTGTACAGGTAGATGTGTTTAGCATCGGTTTTGGTAAACGTCTTTGGACAAAAAAAATAGGAAAAACAGAGTGGAGTATTTCTGCCATTCCTCTAGGTGGCTATGTTAAGATGAAAGGGCAGGATGACGCTGACCCTACAAAAATCTCTTATGATAATGACTCTTACAATGTTAAAAAGCCTTGGCAACGTATCATCATACTGCTTGCTGGTCCTTTTGCTAATTTTTTGATGGCGTTTTTACTTTACTTTTCTGTTTCACAAATAGGTACATACCCACATCCTCTCTTTAATTTTAGCAAATATTTACCTGCAACCATAGGTGCTTTTTCTAAAGATTCTCAAGCAAAAGACATTGGTATGGAAATCAATGATACTATAGTTAAAATCAACAATAATAAAATTGCAAACTGGGATGATATAAGTAAAATATCACAACATACAAGCTATCCGCTACAAATTTCTGTGTTAAGAGACAAACAAATATTGACTTATACTTTACAGCCAAAAGAAAAAATAATCAAAAATAAATTTGGGGAAGATGTAAAACGTATGCTTATTGGTATCAGTCCACAAGTACCAAAGGAAACATTATCATTTTCTTTTTCAGAAGGTATCGTTTATGCTTGGAACGAAACTCTTTATGCCTCAAAACTTATCTTCACAAGTATAGAAAAATTATTAACTGGTGCAGTAGGAATAGATAAAGTAGGAGGGGTTGTGACGATTATAGATATTACCTCACAAGCAAGTCATGCTGGTATTGTCATATTATTTTTATTTACCGCACTCATCTCTGTAAACTTAGGTGTCTTAAACCTACTGCCTATCCCAGCACTTGATGGAGGGCATATCATGTTCAACCTCTACGAGATGATCACAGGTAAAAGTGCCTCAGAAAAGGTCATGATGTACATCACTATGGTGGGATGGGCGTTGCTTATTGCACTTATGATGTTAGGATTGTATAATGATATTAACAGATTAATGGAGAAATAAATGAGCATACTAGATAAAGAACAACTAAGAGCAAATCTCGATGAAGTCATTTGGAACATTGAAGAGGCACGTATATCAGTAAGTGAACACCACATTGTAAAACTTGTTACCGTTTCCAAATATACAGAGCTAGAAAACATCTCAACACTGTATGCGCTAGGACAACGTGCTTTTGGAGAGAACCAAGTACAGCAACTCAAAGAGCGTATGACTGCACTAGAGGAGCTACCACTCGAATGGCACATGATAGGCTCACTTCAAAAAAACAAAATCAATAACCTCATAGACCTTCGCCCTACCCTTATGCAATCGCTCGATTCCCTAGACCTTGCCCAAGAACTTAACAAAAAACTAGCAGCCAAAGAGACAAAAATGTCTTGTCTTTTACAGATTAATGCAGCAAATGAAGAGAGTAAATCAGGCTTTGGTGTAGAAGAAGCGTATGACATGTATCAGACCATCAAAGAGAGCTGCCCTCACATTCAACTTAATGGTGTCATGACCATAGGCGCACACACAGATGATACAAAGCTGATACAACAAAGTTTTGAGACTACCCATAACATCTATGAAAAACTCCAAAAAGAAGGAGCAAAGTACTGCTCTATGGGTATGAGTAATGATTATACATTGGCTATAAAATGTGGGTCGAATTTAATTCGCGTAGGTTCTGCATTATTTAAATAGTAGGAGCAAGGAGACCAACCTCGTTCCCACGTTGTACGTGGGAATGCATACTACACCTCAATCCAAATGAAAAACAATCCTCATTTACATATGCATTCCGACGCTAAGCATCGGAACGAGAAAAAATGAACAAAGAAGCTTACGATGCCACTTCCATCTGACATTTTTCACACACACCATACAAATTAATCTGCTGTTTTTCCAACTTAAAATGCTCATTGTTTGTAAGCGTATGCAATAAGGTATCAGTTTCTTGCATACGTGGTTTATCTTCCACGTCCCCACACTCAGTACAGACAAGATGTATATGATCATCTTTCACCAACTCATATTTAGGCTTTTTTCCTGTGATAGGCACTTCAACCAACACACCTTTTTCAACCATCAAAATAATATTTTTATATACCGTAGCAAGAGAAAGAGATGGATGTGTTTTTAGCACTTCTTCATAAATAGCATCAATAGACATATGTCCATAGTTTTCTATACTCTCTAGTATATTCATACGTTGAAATGTTGCTTTTAAGTCATTTGCTTTAAGTAGTGTTGCATAATCTCTCATCTGTGATATTCCTTTCGTCATTAAAGACCATGCGATAGCCCCATAGACTTGCTTAAAGGGAGGGGGAGGAAACAAGTCTTATGGAGCTAACGCATGATCTCATATTTCCAGCAAAAAGCTGGAAATAGTTTCAATTAAAGCTCTTGGGCGTGTTTACCAAGGTATTCAGCAACACCTTCAGTGTCAGCTTTCATTCCTTCGTCACCTTTTTGCCAACCGGCAGGACATACTTCACCATGCTCGTTCGTAAATAGCATAGTATCTACCATTCTAATCATTTCGTCAATGTTTCTTCCTAATGGAAGGTCATTAATCACTGCATGTCTGATAGTCCCATCAGCATCAATAAGGAAAGACCCTCTAAGTGCTACAGCATCATCAAGAAGCACATCATAGTCTCTAGCAATTTGCTTAGAAAGGTCAGCAACGAGAGGCATATCTACTCTACCGATACCACCTTTTTCTACTGGTGTTTCTCTCCATGCGAAGTGTGAAAATTGGCTATCTACCGATACACCAATAATATTGATACCTCTTTCTCTAAAATCTTTTGCTCTGTGAGAAAATGCGATGATTTCTGACGGACATACAAAAGTAAAATCAAGTGGATAGAAGAAAAGCACTGCACCCTTTTCACCTAGGTTATCCATAAGATTAAAATCCTCAACAATCTGACCGTCTGCAAGTACAGCTGTCGCTGTAAAATCTGGAGCTTTTTTAGTTACTAACATATTTGATTCCTTTTAAACAATAATTTTTATTTACAAAGGAATATTATCACAATAATATTAAAAGGAAATAAAATATATAAATTTATATCTTATTTCTTTGGTGGCATCTTCAAATGTAAATCTTTAGTCGCCTCTCTCATCTCAGCCATAAATTTCGCTCCAGGGTCAGCTTTGGTCGTTCTGTAGCCTTTGTCTTTTTCTAGCCATAAAGAAGTGCTCTCCATCTGTTTGTATTCATGGTGCCCTATGAGGTACTGTATACTTGGGTATTTCGCTTTTAAGTATCTGATGAGCTTGATATTTGATGCACGTTGTGCATGAGTGAGGTCATCTTTTTTGTTGCCCTCACCTCCTACGTTTTCTACGCCTATACTAGAATAATTTAACCCTATCACATGGCGTGCCATCCAATTTTCTGGCATCAAACGGTAGATAGTCCCATCACGTGCTACCAAAAACTGTGCAGAGACATTGAGTAGGGATGCTTTGGCAATATCTTTTCTATCGGTAAAGAGTTTTTGGGGTTGTAAGCGTTTGAATGACTTATCGAAGCTCATATCCGCAGTCCAGTGCAATACTATAATCTTTGGAGTGATTTTAATATTTTTTACTATCATACCATAGTGCTGTTTGATATACTGCTTTGTCATGGCGATGCGCTCTGCACCAAAATTGATGGGTTTGTCGATTATTTGTATGGGATAAATGGTGATAGTTCTTTGAGGTAACGCTTCTGTTGCACATGCTATAAGTGAAAATAGCATCAAAAAAAATAAAAAAAATCTTCTCATATGATATGTCCTAAAAAATGTATAAACTTATTTTACCTAATCTTAGGTTTGTTTTTGATGTAT
>JALSPX010000192.1 GCA_026985755.1 Sulfurovum sp.
TGGAAAAGTCATTCCCATCCATACAGTGCATACCCAAATCATTCCATGCAGTAAGCATATAGTTACCTGTACCTACTGGTGCACTTATCCCCGTAGTAATAGTGATGGTTTTTGTAGTACGTTGTCCATTGCTCGCAACAACTACAGCCGTAATAGTATGGGTTCCTGCAGAAAGAGTAGAGGTATTGAAGCTATTTGTCCTACTTAAAACTCGATTTTCTTCCGTCCAAAGATACGATGATATATTTGCAGGATTGTCTACTATAATAGTAAGAATTTTATTATTACCTACGTTTGTTGTCTTGATTGTAAATTGACTATTGATAGTTGTACTATAGGGTACAAAGAGTGTAATATCATCCATCAAAATAGGTGCAAACTTTGCATAAGATGAAGTCATCATCAAAGTAGCAAGGAGTAATTTTCTAAATGTCGTGTTCATTATTTATCCTTCGTATCTAGTTATTTGTTGCAAGAATAACATGATGAGTGTTAGCAGAGTGTTACAACTAGGAGCTATTATTAGAGGTGCCCTTTAGTGCAGTAATACATTTGTTTAGCTATACTAATCTAAAAAGAATACCTATGAATATCCTATCTAAAAATGCACCCCTTGAAGCATCCATCTCTAAAATGCAAGAGGTTTTAGCTTCTGTGGGGTGTGAGACTACTTTTTCGCATGAGAAACATCCCCTGTCGTATTGTTACTCTGTCAATGTATCTTCAGTAGAAGCACCTAACCACATTTATGCCAATGGTAAAGGCAGTTTAAGCGAAGCCTCTATGGCTAGTGCTTTAGGTGAGTACATCGAACGCCTCCAGACCAATAACTTTTTTATAGACTTTTATCTACCTAACAGAAAGTATTACCCCGATGAAGTGGCATTTGATTTTGATGGTGCCTACCTCAATGAAGCGCTAAAAGCTTTGTATAATCCAGATGGCGAGATGCAGGCTTCAGACTTGGTGGACTATAACAGTGACTATACAGACAAAGTAGTGGCTTTACCTTTTGTGAGACAGTCAAATGGAGAAAAAACCTACATACCCATCAATATTTTGAGTAATCTTTATGTAAGTAATGGACTAGCTACGGGTAATACGCCTCTTGAAGCACAGGTACAAGCCCTGAGTGAGATTTTTGAGCGTCATGCCAAAATAGAGATTATCAAAAATGGCTACGCTTTGCCTGCCTTTCCAGAAGATGCGGTAGCATCATTTCCTAAGCTTCACAGTGATGTGCAGGCACTCAGAGAACTTGGCTACATCGTTGAAGTGCTTGATGCCTCTTTGGGTGGGAAGTACCCTGTGACTGCTATCTATCTCATCAACCCAAACAACGCGACACTCTTTGTCTCTTTTGGGGCACACCCCATACTAGAAGTCTCGCTAGAACGTACCATGATAGAACTCATGCAAGGCAGAGGGTTAGACAATTTAGATGCCTTTGAAGTGCCTACCTTTGACATGAGTTTGGTCTCTGATACCTTTAATCTTGAGTCACACTTTATAGACTCCAACGGCAAGCTGGGCTTTGGATTTTTGTCTGCACGTAAAAGTTTTGACTATAGTCCTTGGGAGTATGAGGGCAAAAACAGTGCAGACGAATATGCCTATCTCACAGCTATTTTGAAGAGAGAAAACAAAGAGATGTACCTCAGAGTGCATACAAGCAAGTATCTAAAGAAATATTTGCTGATATAGATAAAAACAATAATGCATTTATTACAAAAGATGAACTTTATGAAGCTTTAAAGGATGATGAAAAATCTATAGAAAATGCAAAAAAAGAAAATATCAGCATGAAAGCCTATGTAAAAAAAGAGCTATCCAAAGTAGATATAAATCAAGATAATAAAGTAGATTTTTCAGAATTTTTCAGAATGATTAAACTCAAAAATAACCTATAATTCACTCTAAAGCATCATCTTTTTAGCGATTGAGGTATAATATCATTATCTTCATGAGCTAAAGGACTGCTATGTCACAAATAGAATTTACACAAAGAGAAAAAGAGTTACTCGTTCACAAGTTAAAAGAGTACTTTAACAACGAACTTGACTGTGAGATAGGGCAGTTTGATGCAGAGTTTCTTTTAGAGTTTGTTTCTAAAGAGATAGGAGTGTATCACTATAACAAAGGTTTACAAGATGCCCAAGATATTTTTAAACAAAAGGTAGAGTCTGTCACCGATGCCATTTATGAGATAGAGATACCTACTGAATTTTCTGGACGTTAAGTATGGCAAGTAATAAAAAAGAAAAGTTTTCTCTTAAAGATGAACTGT
>JALSPX010000193.1 GCA_026985755.1 Sulfurovum sp.
CAATCACCTAATTGATACCCCAATATCTGTTTATCGCTATAAAAAGACCCCATCAGCACATAGCTGGATAACAGCAGGTAAAGCCACATATATGTCAAGACTCTTTTCATCTCTTCTCCTCTATCATAATGTATTGCCTGCAGCATCTGAGTTAAAGAGCCATATCTGCTCTTTGGTCATGCGTTGTTCTAGCGTAAAGACCCCGTTGGCATTTTTAATCACCGCTGCAAAGCGCTTGGAGTAGCGTTTAAAAAAGTCTGTATTGATCTCATTGCTCTCTTTGCTGCTCTCATCATCTGTCTGCCAAAAGTACGAAAGCTGTGCAATCTGATTCTCTCTATCTACTCCTGGGGCAGGCATCAAGATACGGTTACCCAGGTTGAGCAGAATCTCTTGGGGGATATCCTCCGCATTTTGGGTAATAAACACAAAGACGATCCCATACCGTGCCGCCTCTCTTACAATCTCCCCAAAAAACGCTGCCAAGGATGGGATTTTAAAGAGGTTATGTGCCTCTTCCATGATATAGATTTTTTCTATGGTTGGGGTGTTTCTGTTTTTTGCCTCTTGTGCTTTGGCGATATCTTTTCTGTACTGCTGCTGAAACACCATAATATAGATAGGGATAAAGATATTATCCCCCAGCTTTTTCAAAGACTCCAGCTCCATATAAAAGTAGTCCAAATTAGGCAGGTTTGTTCTGTTGTAGTACCCAAAAAATGGATCTTCAGAGATAGGCTTGAGCTTCAGTGCGGCTGAGGCATAGATGGCACGCTCCTCCTCTTCGATACGCTGTGCCTTGGCACGGATTTTGAGCACCCTGATTACATCTGCTAGCAGTGGCACCTGACAAAACGCATAATGCTCTGGCAAATCTGCCTCCGTCGTCGCCATAAAGTCATCGAGTTCACCCAGCTCCTCTTCTAGCTCGGCAAGCAACTCTTCATACCCACCCAGTTCTCGTAGCTCCCTAAAGGTCAAGCCCTTATAACTCTTGTCTGCAAAAAGCTCCGCAAGTACATCGATGACCGCCTGAGACTCATGTGTCGTCAGTGGTTGCTGTCCATTGAGCTCAAACAAAGAGGAGATCGTCTTGACCATAAAAAGTGCATCAGTCTTGTCAACATAGATTTTACCCGCCTCTTCAAACGTCGTCACATCCGTCAGCCCAAAACGTAGTTTATTGAGGTTGTCTGTATAGATATTAACCTGTCTTGGGGTGTGTTTTTTGAGCTGGGTGATCCACTTGAGTCCAGAGTACCCTATATCAAACTGCACTATCCCTACTTCACTCCCCAGACGGCCTACCTCCTCTATCATAACAGGGCTGTTCTCCAGTATATCTCTGCTGTCTTCTATGTAGTGTGGATCCATCACCACCTTGGCACGTATCGCCTGAGAGATGATGCCCAGTACATAGACTGTCTTACCCGATCTAGATTTGGCAATGACTGCTGCATGGGGCACAGCAGATTCATAAAAACTAAACTGCGAGTAGTTACCCGTCACATCCCGACCACATATCTCTGCGGGTCTGACTGTTTTAGGATTATGTTTTCTGTGTACCTGAGCGATAAACTTCTTGGCATCCGCCGTAGAGATAATAAAGTCAAATCCTATATCCCTCTCTCTAATCGTGGTGTTATATATCACATCTTTAGCAAAAAGCTTTTTCTCGATAAAGTTAATATTGAGTGCTTCAGAGATATCTTGTATCGTAGCAGGTGTATCCGTCACCAACACACAGTTAATCAGCAGAAAATGTGAAGGGTTCTTCTCGAACTCCTCCATAATCATCTTATGCCCCTCTTTGACCTCTTGGTCTAGCTCTATCTTGGCGACATACTGGGTACGTTGACGTATCTCCCAGCGTACTTTTTGGGTATTAAGCTCTAGTGAAAAGTTCAGATACCCTCGCCAATCTGCCTCCATCGCACGGATAATATCTGGCTTGGTCGGCGGGAAAAAGCCATTGGTACCTACCCCTTGGTAGACCTTCATCGACCTGCCACCCACGGCAGACTTGGTCGTAGCACCATAGATTCCCTCTGCGTACAAGACCCGAAAGAGGTACGCCATCTTGTCTATAGGTAGCTCCAAGACCTCCAGATAGGAGTGTAGCTCAAGGCTATCTGGATCATTATAATACTGCATATTCAGCCCTATATCCAAAAAGGCACGAAACATCTCTTTGGCAGGGAGCAAATCTGTCTCATAAAACTGTGCAATCTCCTCTAGCAATACCTTGGAGTGAGAGAAGATATACATATCTTGTTTGGTACAAAAGCTCTCATCCTCACCATAGAGACGAAAAGGTGATTTGGTATAAAAACAGAAAATTCTAGAGTCTTCATTGGCGCCATAGGTCTCTACAAGTCTCTCAAAATAGCTAATCTGCGTAGGCAGGTTGCTTCCACTGCTAAGTGCTATACCATAGAGGGCTAGCTTCTCGTTGGGTCGTAGATAGATACAGCGCTCAGACTCTGAAAATCCAGAGATTGTAAAGGCACTATCCACCCCCACAATATACCTATCATCAATACGGCGTAAAATTACATCTTTTATCACCCTGTTGATGAGCGTAAAAGTCGCTCTGACTTTTTTAGGCATGGGGATCTTCATCGCATACTCTCCTCTATGAGGGTACAGGTCATAAACTCCAAGGCAGGTATCCACTTGCCAGTATGCACCTCTACCATCCGCTCATCCACATCTACCTGAGTTGCAATAAACTTCTCCTTAATCCAAATACCCGACTCATCCCAATTTTTTTGGGTATATGCAGGCAGATACGTTTGCGTGGCAGGATCTTTGAGGTAGTACATAATCTCTTTGCCCACCATATCACTGTAGCCCTTCATCATAGCGCAGACATAGCTACTCTGTGCTGTAGCCATTACAGGCTGTGTAGCAGGCTGTACCGATACAGGTGTTACAGCAGAGGATTGAGGGTTGACGACTTCTTTTGTTCTCTGCATCGTTGGGGTTGTAGCTTTGGGAGCTTTTTGCTCCACTGCTTCTGCTCTACTTTCAAGCGGTCTGTTTTTAGGTTTTTGCACAGCTGTCTGCTTGGCAATCTTTGTCAGGTTTTGCTCATACGCCTCTGGGGGTGGAGCCAGATTTTCACTCCCAAAATTGGCTTCGTTCCCATAGACAAAAGGAGGAGTCTCTTCTGCTGTATTGACTACAGTTTGATTATCAGAGACCATAGGACTACTCGCAGGTGCTTCCACCACCTTACTCTCTTCATAATAAGGTGCTGTTTGGGGTGCTTCTCTCTTGGCTATAGTGGCATTCACTTCAGGCTTTTGTGTTGTCGTTTTAGCTTTTTGGGTCTTAGAAACTGCTGGCTCATCCAAGCCACCCGTTATCACCCAAAAGAGTCCACCTATGATAGCTGCAAGCCCAGCCACCAATACCATCTCTGGACCTTTAAAACGTATTTTTTTCTTAGTCGTAGCATGCGTTACGTCTGCTGCATTTAATGCATCTACGTTTTCCCCATCTTCAGAGGCATACATTTTCTTTTTAAACTTTCCAAACACGGTATTCCTTTTATCTATACGTCTAAATTACTTTATCGTCTACGCAGCACTGCGTAGACTGTAAAATAATTATGTATATTATTTATTTGTTATTTTATTAGCACCCGTTCCAATGATTGCTTTTAAGAAATATTTATTCCCAGATTCCAAACTAAGGTTAGTTTTACTTGAAACAGAAGAACCACCTTCTGCATATTTACCAATCGACCCTACTAAATAATAGGCCATTGCTGCACCCAATACAGCTGCGAGCAGTGCTAGAACAGCTGCTTTCAGCCCAACCTCTTCATGCATCTGCTCTGCTTTTTTCTTTTGTCCTGTATAGACTAAAGTTGCAAATGCAATAGGCAAAAGCCATAAACTCACAGCAACAACCACTATCAGCATTCCAAATAGTTTACCTGTAGAGGCAACCATATCTATCCCCTCGTCTAAACCTCCAGTATTAGTATTAGTATTTGTATTTGTATTTGTACCATTATCTTCCAATTGATCTATAGCAGGGGCTATAATTTTATTGATAAGATATCCATTGCCATCTTCTAACTTTGTTAGACTTCCCTCTGCATATTTACCAATCGTCCCTACGATATAAAATGCCATAGCTGCCCCGAGTACTCCTGCAAGTAAAGCAAGAATAGAAGCTTTGAGTCCCACCTCTTCATGCATCTGCTCTGCTTTTTTCTTTTGCCCTACATAAACAAGCCCTGCAAAAGCTACAGGTAACAACCATATAGCTACAGTTACCACAACAATAATGACACCAAACAGCGTGCCTGTTGAAGCCACCATTTTCATCCCTTCATCTAAACCACCATCTATAGCAAACATCCAGCTAGGCAAAAACAGTCCTATAATCCACATCAATTTATTTATTTTTCTCATATTTTTCCTTTTTATTTTAAAGTGATTGCCCACTGGCTTGTGTATCTTTCACATCTCTCCAGTGTTTGATCATCTCTTTTCTCATGATTTGATTCTCTTTCATCAAAAACTCTATATGTGCAGTCGTCGTCCACAACTTCTGCATCATCTCCTTTTTCTTCTTCAAGGCTTCCTTGTACTTATTGATGGCTTTATTCAACTTTTTTTGTTTATCCTCTATTTTTGTTTTTGTCTTGTTCTCTTCATCATCTAAAACACTTTCTGTATTATCAAAACAGAAAGCTGAACCCGAAGAAAAAGCCAACATCAACATCAACAAAATTTGAAATACACTCATCACCGCTTCCCTTCTGCCACTTGCGTAGCCGTAGGTTTTTGCAACACAGGGATTGTAATACTGCTAAAGTGTATCCCAAAAGGATTACCCATATTGACATATTTCCCTACATCGATAGTGCAGGTAAAAGGTACACTTAGTGCCACCTCTCTGGTATCCCACTGCTTTAACTCTCTGATCCATGATTTCACCAATACTTTCAGATTAATCCCTCCTTGTATCGTGGTTTTAAAGCCATTCTCTTCATTGGGCTTGGTAATGGTATAACGTGTATAGCTACTCTCTAGCACATTGATATACTCAGGATAGCGTGCATCGACTACTGCACGGTGCAATGCCCGTACAAAAGGTCTCAACACCTCCTTGTCAGGAGCGACGAAACGGCTATAAAAATTATGGATTCTTCTATTTTTCTCTAGTATCTCCTCTCCAGATTTATAGGTCACCTTATAGTTCGAAGAGAGCACCACATTTCCAGAAATGAGCTTATCGATAATCTCATTGGCGATATAGGCTTTGAAACGTCTGTCTGTATAGCTAACCGTAGATCGCTCTACGGCTATCGCCATACCTGATGCACTCAAAAAGTAGACCTTGTTTACATTCTCTTTGAGATATTTAATCATCGCGGCTTGGCGTTTTTCTACTCTCTCTACCGTACCCCCTACCACATAGACCTGATGTGCCCACACAGCAAATATCAAAAGCAGCAGAGCAAAGGCATTGAGCGAGACAAAATCACTGATTTTGGCAATCATCGACGTGTTTTTGTTCTCTTTGCTTGCGCGTATATTACTTTTCATGCCTTCCTCTCTACTTGACGTCTCTGCCAGGTTCTAAATCATATCTCTTCAAAAAGGTTATCGCTTCACGCTCAGAAGAGAAGCGTACCTTGAGATTGGTCCCACCATTGCTAATGGTGTAAGGGAATCCGGAACTACGCAAAAGCTTGGTATAAAACTCTGTATTGGGTAGATACTTATAAACGGTGTTGGTCATACTGCTTGCCATAGCTGGTTTATCATAGCGATTGCTGTCTATGCCTGGCATAAAGACGCCATTGCTCACGCCCTTATTGCCCTGTACCGGGTCCACGGTAGAAGGCAAAAGACTCTCGGCATTGGCACCCTCTACACCACTGGCATAGAGGTTTTCTGCTTTGGGCAAGAGCACTATCTCTTCTGGTGTCAGCTCACCCTCGAGCCTACACCCTTTTACCAGCACAGACATACTACCATCAGGCTTTTTTACTTGATAAATCTGTGGTGCAGTAATCTTATGTTTCTTAGAGAGATACTTCCCTGCCTCCATTGCCTTAATCGCAGCAAGTCTATTTTTGAGTTTTGCCATAATCTCTTTTTTGGCCTTGTCATAGCCTAGACGCATCCCCTCTGTTTTACCATCGTTAAAGCCTTTGTCATAAAAAAACTTATCTGCATCCGCCTTTTTGGCATACAGTGTACTGCTACATACACTTAGGGCAACCAGCCATATTATCTCTTTTTTCATAATACTCCTTTTATTGTGTTTCATTATAGTGACAACCTATTCATCCCCGCTTTTAAAAGATCTTTAAGACCCTGAAGTAGATTAATATCCTTTGGTTTAAAACTATCAATATCCTTTACCCCTGTCTTTACTAAAAAGTTGATTAAGATCTCCTCAAAATTGAGTATTGCTATAAAAATAACCCATCCCAGAATCCCTGTCATAAAGATACTCATCATCGTCCCTATATCGATACCTGTAGTCATCTTGTAATGGTCGGCCCTTCGCATCTTGAGCAGAGGCAGAGACATAGAGAGTTTCAGTGTCAATGCCAATAGTACTCCCAGCAACAGCATTTCCAAGGCCTTTGCCCATGTGATAATCAGAATCAATAGTTTTGCCTGTTCTTCTATAGACTTACTTTTTAAGAATTTCTTTTTAATAATATCACTTCCTGGAGTACTTGTTTTGCCTTGGGCTACAATCCATGGTCCATTCCAATATCTGGCTATTGCCACTGAAGGACTTCTCTCTTTATCCTTATGAGTTTTATATGTAGTCACTTTTATCGCAAGAAAAAAGATAATACTCACAAAGACAGACCACACCACGATAAAATAAAACGCCTGTACCAGACTATTGAAAATCGCTGCCGTTCCCGAGGTATCATCCGAACGCTTCGCCAGACGCACCTCATTGGCAAAAAGCGCCACAGGCACCACCAAATACAAAAAGAGTGAAGCAATCCCAAAAATTACAATCGACTGGAGTTCGACCATTTTATCTATATCAGAAAACATCTACTCACCCCTCTTTCTATAGACTGTATGCTCTACATACAAAACCTGAGGAAGCGCACTACGCACAACCCGTGTCGAACCATTATCAAAAAGACTTTTGGGATCTTTTTTATGGTTCAAAAAGATAACCCGTTTGCTCAGAGGTTTGTCTATTTTAAGATTCTGTTTCAATGCTGCTATCTCAGCTGACTGATCTTTAAAATATGCACCCACACCAGGGATCACCCTATGCATGGCATGGCTAGAGAGTATCTCTACTTTAGTGATATACTCATCTATTTTAGGGTATTTCTGTGCTATTTTTTTGAGTGATTTCATCGCTTCTTTTTTATCAGGACTTATACTCAGACACAAGATATTATCCTCACTATTCGTACTACTTTTAGGTGCCAATAATGCAGGGGTCAATTCAAAAAACATCGCCAAGGACTCTAGCTTCACCTCTTCCCATAGTTCCAAAGGTGTCTCTTTGCCTGTGATGGCTACACAGTAACCTTCGGGTATGGGTTTGAGTGCTTGGGATTTTTCATATTTCACCACCTCCATAGAGGTTTTAATCCCCGCTGCAAATGCCTTTTTCAACGAAGCATTTGCAAAAAGCGATTCGCCCATCAACATCAAAAGCACCACAGTCAAGCCCTTCTTCATCTACTTGCTCCCCATAGGCAGAGTATAGAGCTCTTTACTCTTCTGCAATAAAAAGTTAAGCTCTTTCGTATCGATATTCGCCTGATGCTCCATCGCTCTGATATGTGCCACATTCTTGGTGATGCCCTCTTGAATTTTGTCTATCACTGCAAGATTCGCATCAAGTATTTTCTTTTGATATGCTTTAGAAACATTATTTTCTAACTCTTTATAATATTGTTTATCTATTCTATCTGCTGCACCTTCGATAGTTTTTTTAATCTTTTTACAACCAGTACAATGTTCACTCATAACTTGACATATATCCGTAGTCCAAGCCTCCACAAATGTGGCAAACCCTACCGATACAATCAGAATCTTAATAATATTTAAGTCTATTCTCATACTCATTCACCATATCGATTGTCTCTTGTGTTTGCTTTACTTCTTGCGTACTTTTTTTGACTTTTTTACCACGCTTTTTGAGTTTGGTGTGGTAGGATTTTTTGGCTTTTTTATAGGCGAGGAGTTGTGCCTTTTCAAAAGAGGAGACCTCTTTTTTGTACCTACTTGCATCTCCGATAAGCCTGTCTATCTCTTGTTTGGCATCCTGCTTTTGCTCACTGATATTTTCTCCCCCTATAGGGTTACGGATATTCTCTAGTTTTTCTTGCATTTGAGCGAGTGTACGCTGCTCCTCAACAACTGTTTTTTCGCTTTTGGGTGGCATAGGCGGTATCTTGTCTTTACCTGTACAGCCTACAAAAAAGAGTGTAAACACCCCTCCTATCATATACTTTCTAACCATCCATTCTCCCCCTCTCATCTAAAACTCACGCTTACCGCTAATGAATTGCTCCATAGGTTCATACGCTTCTACTTTGTCTCTATGTCCTAAATACTCTGTGAGCTTATGAAAGAAAAAGAGTCTGTCATGATGGTAAAATCTATAATTGAGCTTGTTTTTATAGATATAACTCCCCAACCCAATATAGATTGCCAACATAATCGCCCCACTGTCACCATAACCAAAGAGATAATAGCCCAAAAGTACATAAGCAAGCCCCTCTTTGGTAAAAATACCATAAAGAGGGTTAATACGTCTTCTATTTTGTATGTTATACAAAAAGTTTAGTATCTTCCCCTCAGCCAGTTTTTTTTCAGCAGTTTCCTTATCCATCCCCAGCTTCCCTTCAATAAGCAATCATAGTATGATATATAAGAGTAATTACTAGTACAAAATACAATATAAAGTAAATAATGGATTAAAATGTATTACTCTGTTTTGCATCATTGTATCTCTTATATAAAATATATTTAAAATGTGCAACCCAGCCATCTTCGTAGAGAAGACCTGTAGCTTTCTGACCATACCCTCACAGGTAGTTTAGCTACCAAAATTATAGTAGATATATCTTTAAAGCTATCTGAATGTATCAATAAAATTTAATTTTTCTTCATAGCCATTTAGAGTCAGGAACTAAATCTTTAATAAAGCGTGGGCAAACAGACATCTACATCTCCATCCCGTAATCATCCTCATTATTTTTGGTATCATCTATCTCTTCTGACTCTTCATAGATGGCATAACCCTCTGGAGATAGCTTTATATCTTTTGTAGCTGTGGTATTAAGTCCTGAAGAGAGCAGGATATCATTTCCCATCAAGTATGCACCTTTTTCATTCTCTTGGGTTTGGGTGAGGTTATTCTCATCCATACTTTCATTGGTATCAAACTCGGCGATTTGTGCGTTGTCGTATCTCATCTCGGGTGGGAGGAGGCTACAGCTTTGGGGTTGGCTATTTGCATCTGCGCGTATGATATCATCTGCGCGGGTGGTATTGTTTGCGGTGAGAATCGTTCTTGCCTTGGGGGTAGCGGGTGTTTGGGTTTCTACATCCCCAGAAG
>JALSPX010000194.1 GCA_026985755.1 Sulfurovum sp.
GAGATCTTTGGTGGTCTATACGCCTAAAGAGACACAATTAAAAAGATTGATGCAAAGAAATGGGTATAATGAAAAAGAAGCACATTTACGTATTGCCCTTCAACAAGATATTGAAGAGAAACGTAAAAAGGCAAGCTATCTGATAGATAATAGTGGAGATTTAACGACATTATGGCTTGAGTGCAAGAGGGTAAAAGAAGAGATAATAGGAGATTTTAGATGACAGTCACTAAATATTCTGGTAATGGTAACGATTTTGTGATGTTTACTGCACAAGAGAAGCAAGACCGTTCAGAACTTGCAAAAATTCTGTGTCATAGGCAAAATGGTGTAGGGGCAGATGGATTGGTGGTACTTTTACCACACGAAAAGTACGATTTTGAATGGGAATTTTATAACTCTGATGGAAGTCATGCTTCTATGTGTGGAAATGCTTCTAGGTGTGTGGCACACTTTGCACATGAAAAAGGTATTTCAAAAGATAACAAAGCAGAGTTTTTAACAGATGCAGGGGTGATTAGAGCAACCATTAATGGTATGTATGTAGTAAGTGATATGACAGAGCCTACTATTATCCGTAAGGATATTGCGGAAGATGGGGAGTTGTGGTGGCTTATTGACTCTGGTGTACCGCATCTTGTGACAATGAGAGAAGAGATTGAGACCTTTGATTTGGAGCAGGCAAAAGCATTGAGGGAGAAGTATAATGCAAATGTGAATATTTGTAAACTTGATGGTGACACCATGGTTGTACGCACGTATGAACGAGGGGTAGAAGATGAAACTTTGGCGTGTGGCACAGGAATGGTAGCATGTTTTATACGTGCACATGAAGAGTCCAAAGTCCCCAAGCAGATAAAGGTATATCCAAAAAGCGGTGATGAGCTTTATGTAAGTTATGAAGAGGGTATCTATCGTTTTGGGGGTAGAGTTACGAAGACATTTGTAGCAGAAACAACTTTTTGATATAATCCCAAAATATGCACTAGGTATCATTTGGAATACGCATAAAAATAAAGAATAAAGAGAGAAGATGAAGAGAATATTTGTAATAGCTATTTTATGCTCTATGGCATTGAATGCGGATAGTTTTGAGCAGGCAGTTGAAAATTATAATAATGGTGCGTATATTAAGGCTATGGATACTTTTTATGCTTTGGCAAAAAAAGGAGATGACAAGGCTCAATTTAATGTAGCTATGATGTATGCAAAGGGTAAAGGTCTAAAAGCGGATATAGCAGAGGCTATGCATTGGTATGAAAAAGCTGCCAAGCAAAACAATGCACAAGCAGCGTATAATCTGGCTCAGATTTATCATAATAAAGCAAAAAATGATCCACATGCTTATGAAAAAGCAAAGTATTGGTATGAAAAAGCATTAGAGGGAGACGTCAGTGAAGCTTACAATAATTTGGCATCTTTTTATTTGGAAGGCAGAGGTGTAAAAAAAGATATACAAAAGGCACTCACTTTTTTTGACAAAGCAGCAAAAGAGGGAAATAGTGAAGCCCAGTTTAATGTTGCTTTACTCTATGCATGGGGTAAAGGCGTCACACATGATAAAATGAAAGCCTATGAAAATCTTAAAAAATCATTATCTGCAGGAAACAGTAAGGCAAGTGAATACTTAGATAAGCTTTGTGAAGAGAGCTCGTGGGTCTGTAAGGATTAGTGCTTATTAAGAATGGTGCTCGCTACAGGACTTGAACCTGTGACTTCCACCATGTCATAGTGGCACTCTACCAGCTGAGTTAAGCGAGCATATTATTTGAGGTGAAGAAGTATAACCAAGAGATACTTAAAAGTATAAAAACATTTCTTAATTCATATTTATTTAACTTTTGCTATAATCATGACATTTTAAGGCACCGCACAGTAAGTGGTGATGCATAAAGGACGCATTTGAGCGAAAATATTATAGGTTACATCGATGACCAAGGCAACATTTTAGACACACAAACAGCAGGTGAAAACTGCACTGCTACTCCTATCGAGTACGACAATTCTGAAGCTTCTTTGGAGATAGTACGTCACTCTACGGCACACCTTATGGCACAGGCTATTGCCGAACTTTACCCTAACGCACAGTTTTTTGTGGGTCCTGTAGTGGATGAAGGGTTTTACTATGATTTCAGAGTCGATGAGCAAATAGGCGAAAACGACCTCAAAGCCATCGAAAAGAAGATGAAAGAGCTCATCAAGAAAAAGTACAAAATCGAAAAGTACGACATGACTAAAGCTGAAGCCTTAGAAAAGTTCGCCAACGATGACCTTAAACA
>JALSPX010000195.1 GCA_026985755.1 Sulfurovum sp.
ACTCTGTGAATTTAAAGATGGCTCTACAACAGCACACTTTGCAGGGGTAGATATGAAACTGCCTATTGCCTTTGCTCTACAAGGAGAAGTTACCGACGAGATACTCCCTCCTACAGATTTACTTGGTATGGGTAGTTTAGAATTTTTACCTATAGAAGCAGCACGTTATCCTATTTGGAATATTAAGGAACATATCTTAACCAACCCTCATTTAGGCGTGATAGTTAATGCTGCCAATGAAATAGCCATAGAAAAGTTTCAAAAAGAGCAATGTCGTTTTTTTGAGATGAGCGAGTTGATTTTAGATGCGTATGAGAAGTTTGGCGATGTCAAAGCCAAGAATATTGATGAGATTATTGAGATAGATGCAGAGGTAAGAAAATATGTGCAACGATAAACCTGTAGGGGCAGACCCATGTGTCTGCCCAATATCAAGGGTCAACACACAGGTTGACCCCTACGAGAATACCCATGTCAGATAAAACCCTCATACTCCACGGTTGGGGAGGCTCGGATGCCCCACATTGGCAAGCAGAACTAGCCGCCGAGATAGCCAGAAACTATGGAACCGTCTCTTTCCCTCTACTAGATAACTGCCACTACCCTTCTAAAAATAGATGGGTAAAGCAAGTCAAACTATTCATTAAAGAATTTAAACCTAACACAGTGGTCTGCCACTCCTTAGCAAATACACTGTGGTTTTGGCTCTGTGAAGAGGATGGAATGCCCACAATACAAAGACTATTTATGGTTTCGCCTCCTAGCCTTGCTACTGAAGACAAAACCATTAAAACCTTTTTTCCCTGCCCTTTGCCACAACACCTCTATGCAAAAGAGGTACATATGATAGTCTCTGATGATGATCCGTGGGTTCAAGTAGACGAAGCTAAAAAACTAGCTACGCATTTTAATGCTATGTTTACGGTGCTTGAAGGTGCAGGACATATTAATACAGACAGTGGATATGGAAAATGGGAATGGATAGAAAAATTAATAATGAGAAATAAAAAATGAAAAATAACTACAAAACAAAAGCATTGCAAAGCATTGCATACCAATACTCTTCCCTATTCCCTATTCACTATTCACTTCTTCATCAGGAGCACTCCTCATGATACTAAGCATAGAGAGTTCATGCGACGACAGCTCCATAGCTATCACTGAAATAGCTACAAAAAAACTCATTTACCATAAAAAAATCTCTCAAGAAGCATTGCACTCATGCTATGGCGGGGTAGTGCCCGAACTTGCTTCGAGGCTTCATGCTGTAGCACTACCAGAGATACTCAAAGAGACCAAGCCCTACTTTGACATACTCAAAGCCATTGCAGTGACCAATCAACCAGGGCTTGGGGTTACGCTTTTAGAGGGTATTGCGATGGCAAAAACCTTAGCAGTATTGCTAGATATCCCTCTCATCCCTGTGCATCATCTAAAAGGGCATATCTACTCCTTATTCATCGAAAGAGAATCTACCCTACCCCTACTTGTACTTCTCATCTCTGGAGGGCATACACAGGTCATACGGGTAGAAAGTTTTGAGCGTATGGAGATACTGGCTACTTCCATGGATGATTCTGTGGGAGAAAGCTTCGATAAATGCGCCAAAATGATGGGCTTAGGCTACCCTGGTGGTCCCCTTATTGAAGCCCTTGCCCTAAAAGGGGATGAAAATCGTTTTGATCTTCCTGTACCCCTACGCAATTCACCACTCATCGCCTTTTCTCTCTCTGGGCTTAAAAATGCTGTACGTCTTAAAGTAGAAGCTTGTGGTGGCAAAGAAAAAATGACAGAACAAGACAAAGCAGATCTCTCTGCCTCTTTTCAAAAAGCAGTCAAACTTCACCTCTTGCAAAAAAGTAAAAAAATCTTTGCAAAAGAGCCCATCAAAGATTTTGCTATTGTAGGTGGAGCTTCTGCAAACAAGTACCTACGCAATGCCTACGAAAAGCTCTGTCAGGAATTTGGTAAAACCATGCATGTTGCACCTCTGGAATACTGTTCAGATAATGCAGCAATGATAGGTCGCTATGCACTAGATGCTTATACTAAAGAACAATTTATTGATCCCCACAAAATCGATATTGTGAGTACCAAAAAACAACAAAGTGGTATGCTACTCTAGTTCTTTTGCAGAAGCCTTTCTCTCGCACTTTTTTCAAGGGCATACCTAAGGTAATTTTAGATAAAATAATTACTCTTATAAACCCACCCAAGGAAGTATGACATGGCAGAATATGGTGCTAGTAATATTAAAGTCCTCAAAGGACTAGAAGCGGTAAGAAAAAGACCAGGAATGTACATTGGTGACACCTCGACAAAAGGGCTCCACCACCTTGTCTACGAAGTTGTAGACAACTCCATCGATGAAGCGATGGCAGGATACTGTGATACCATCAAAGTTACACTGACTAAAGCAGGTTCTGCTATTATCGAAGATAACGGTCGTGGTATCCCTGTTACGGAACACCCTACAGAAAAAATCTCTGCTGCTACTGTTGTACTTACCGTGCTTCACGCTGGTGGTAAATTTGACAAAGACACCTACAAAGTATCTGGTGGACTTCATGGGGTTGGGGTCTCTGTTGTCAATGCACTCTCAAAAGATTTACACCTTACTGTCTTTAAGGACAAAGAAGTACATACACAAAGTTTTAAAGGGGGTATCCCTACAGATGTACTTGTCTCTGGAGACAAAACAAACAAACATGGTACAAAAATAGAATTCTTCCCAGATGACTCTATCTTTACAGAAACTGTCACTTTCCAAAAAGAGATCTTGATGAAACGGTTTAAAGAACTCTGTTATTTGAACCCTAAAATCACTATCGACTTTAGAGATGAACGCGATGGTACCAAAGAGATATTTCACTTTGAAGGGGGTATCAAACAGTTTGTAGAAGATATGAACACCAAAGAGCCCATTTCAAGTGCACAGTTTTTTCAAGGAAAAGCAGATGACATTGAAATAGATATCGCACTTATGTATTGCGATGCTGACTCTGAAAAGTCACTCTCTTTTGTTAATAATATTAAGACGCCAGAAGGAGGTACCCATGAAGCAGGATTTAGGGCAGGACTTACACGTTCTATGGCATCATATATCTCTAAAAATGCGAACGCTAAAGAGAAAAACACAAAAATTACTGGCGATGATTGTAAAGAGGGGCTTATTGCCATCGTCTCTGTACGTGTACCTGAACCGCAGTTTGAGGGACAAACCAAGGGTAAATTGGGCTCTTCTTACGTCCGCCCTTTAGTACAAAAATTCTTCTCTGAAAACTTTAACAAATATTTGGAAGAGAACCCACTCGAAGCAAAAGCTATCATGGCACAAGTACTTTTGGCTGCTCGTGGTAGAGATGCTGCCAAACGTGCAAAAGACCTTGTAAAACGTAAAGATTCTATGAGCATTGGTACCCTACCAGGTAAACTTGCAGACTGTCAAAGTAAAGACCCTGCGCTTTCAGAAATCTATCTGGTGGAAGGGGACTCTGCTGGAGGTTCTGCGAAACAAGGACGTGACAGAGTCTTCCAAGCGATTTTACCACTCAAGGGTAAAATTTTAAATGTTGAAAAAGCACGTTTAGAGAAAATTTTAAAATCAGACGAAATTAAAAACATGATTACTGCACTTGGATGTGGGATTGGTGATGAATTTGATGAAGAAAAATTACGTTACCACAAGGTTATTATCATGACCGATGCCGATGTCGATGGTAGTCATATTCAGACACTACTTATGACCTTCTTCTACAGATTTTTAAGACCTATCATCGAAAAAGGTTATCTCTATTTAGCGCAACCACCATTGTATCGCTATAAAAAAGGGAAAAATGAGATCTATCTCAAAGATGAGAAAGCCCTCAATGACTACCTTATTGAAAATGGTATTACGGTTATCGAAAGCACAACCATGGGACAAGCTGACTTGGTTGAACTCTTTAAATTGGTAGCATACTACCGTATGACACTCAAAGAGATAGAAAAACGTTTTGCTCTACCTGAAGTGCTACGCTATATGATAGAAAACCCTGATGTGGTAGGTACGGATAATAAAGCATTGGCAAAAACTATTGAAGCCTACATAGCAGAACTAGGCTACAATATCCTAAATAAAACAGTGACAGATGATGTCATTCACCTCTTTGTGCAAACCAATGATGGACTTGAAGAGCTCATCGTAGATGATATTCTCTTTACAAATCCTCACTACAATGAAGCTATCCATATCCACCAAAAAATACAAGAACATATTACCGATGAATTTAAAGACCAAGATTTATTGGCACTCTTTGAAGAGGTAGAATCAAGTGCAAAAAAAGGTGCCTATATTCAACGCTACAAAGGTCTAGGTGAGATGAACCCTGAACAACTTTGGGAAACCACTATGACACCAGAAAACAGAAGACTTTTACAAGTCAAAATTGGTGATGAAGAATCTGCATCAGATACCTTTGTACTCTTTATGGGTGATGAAGTGGAACCAAGAAGAAACTATATTGAAAGCCATGCTAAAGATGTCAAGCATTTGGATGTGTAATGCTGCTATCTGAACGAGAAGAAAGAGGTCGTAGATTTAAACTGGCACTACGTGCAGGTATACCTGTGTTGCTTCTCGTTTTTTTGGTATTTTACTCACTCTTCATCCAAGAGGGTGATTTTAAATTCACCCCACTCAATGGATTTTTAATTGCAGGTATTACATTTATTACAGTCTATTTTAACTACTTTTTAATAGACATGAGTGTCCGAGAGACTATGCTTGACAATACCACACATAGTTTTAATGAACAAGCTTTTATTTCGAAACTACAAGCGTATCAACCAAAATCACTTATTTTACTTGTGGTAGACAATCTCTATACAATCAATGAAAACTACAGTGCTAAAAAGGTTGACTCTCTCCTTTATACCATTATTCAAGAGCTTAATATAACATTAAACCAATATGGACTAAGTGACTCACTCATAGGTAGAAGATATGGTGCAGAATTTCTTGTATCCATCAATAAAGAGGGCTATGATATTAAAGAGATTTTTGAAACCTTTATCGAAAAAAATAAAGTACTGCAAGATATTGAAGTAGATTATGCTTTTTCTGCTGTGACAGATACAGAAGGAGATATAGAACAGATTCTTGGTAGATTAAAAGATTTACTTAAATCCTCTCATCGCACAAGCGGAAAGTCTGAAAATATACAAAATGCTCAAGATCTAAGCAAACTAGAAGAGGATATTGTTGAAGCACTTAAAACAAAACAGTTTAAATTAACATTTAGACCCCTTCAAAATACAAAAAATAATCAAATAGAAATTTATGAAACTGTCTCAAAACTTATCTCAAAAGATCATAAAGAAATCCTGCCTAGAGTCTACTTACCTGTTATCAATAGATTGGACTTAGGTGTAGATTATGACCTTGCACTTGTTGAACATATCATCAAACTTCTGCCTCTTATAGATCCAAAAATTTCTTTTACATTTAACCTCTCTCCTTTTTCACTAAGAAACAAACGCTTTCAGGAGAAATTTTTTACTCTTTTAGAAGAAATCAATATAGACCCTTCACGTCTCATTATTCAACTCTATGAGAGAAAAACACACCATGATCTTAGTGGATATTTCAAAACACTTTCTACTTATAGACGAAAAGGTGTACGCATCTGTATTGATAACTTTGGTTCATCTAATGCCTCTATGGAATATATGAAACATTTTAAATTCGATATGGTTCAGTTTGACAGAGATTATGTGAGTAACCTTCATGATCATACAAGCATATCAATGCTTACTTCTCTTACAAACATGTCAAAAGATTTAAATATTACAACGGTTGCCAAGTGGGTAGACAAAGAGAGCCAAAAGGAAAAGCTCACATCTCTTGGTATTGATTATGTACAAGGATATGGTATAGATAAACCTCTGAGCGAACAAGAACTACTCGTAACATATAACTAGAAAGGCAGATATGAAATACGGTGAAAAAGAGATACAAGCGTTTGACATCAATGCAAAAGAAAACTTTTGGCCAAATGAGCATCAAAAAAATTATACGATAAATATAGAGTTACCTGAATTCATGTGTCTTTGCCCTCGTTCAGGTTATCCAGATTTTGCAACACTAAAACTAAGCTATGAGCCTGATGAAAAAGTCATTGAACTTAAAGCACTTAAACTTTATATCAATTCATTTATGTATAGGCACATTTCACATGAAAATGCTAGCAATGAAATTTATGATGCACTCTATCATAAGCTCAAGCCTAAATCGATGAAACTTATCGCAGACTTCAATCCTAGAGGAAATGTACATACGGTTATTGAGATAGATAGTACAAAAAACTAAAAAATATGTCTATATGACATATTTTTACCCTTTTCCTTCAAATTATATTATGATACTCCTATAGTTTATACAAAGGACAGACATGATAGATTTTGATGAAGTGATGCAACGTATGCGCAGTATACTCTCAACACAAATTAAAAAAAAGAAAATACTCGATAAAGATATAGCCATAGCACTCCAAATAGACCCACAAAACTATGCCGTAATTAAACGTAGAAAAAGAGTACCTCTTGAAGCTATCGTTTATTTTTCAAAAACCCATAAACTCAATGTCAACTGGATACTCTTTTCTCAAAAACCCAAATATTTGACATCGCTATATCTTGATAAATAAAATATAGCGTTGCTCCTCATCATTTTTACCAAACCCCACTATCTCCATATCATTATACTGTGCATTTACATCCATTTTAAGCATATACATCATCGCATCCATATCAAGTATTAAAAGAGAAGGGATAAGCTCTCCTATAGTGAGTCTTGTATCACTACCATCTATTTCAAAACATAACGCTTTGGCTATTTTATCTATATGGTAAGTATTCAATGGTGCTTCACCCGCATAAATAAGTTTTGAACTATCATTGGCATCTGTTTTAAGTAACCCAGCAGTCACTGTGTACCCCTCATGATTCCCTATCTGCTCACGTACATCTTCTATGAGGTCTATGATGTATTTCATTTTTATCCTTCAGTATTACATTTAAATACTAATATAAAATAATCGTAATTATCTTAAAATAATATTTTTCTACCTGTCCGTAATGGTTAAGTTCGGAGTTAATTTACTGTAGATTTTGTCGAATGGGGATTTACGTAGTGAGAGAGCTTACATTCAGTAAGTGACCGAACGGAGTAAACCCCATTCGGTGAAATATGCAGTGAAGAAACCCGTCTTAGCTATTACGCTTTTCGATGATTTCCTTAGCTACATTCTGTGGCACTTCTTCATAGTGATCAAATTCCATCGCATACGTTGCACGACCTTGCGTCATTGAACGTAGATCAGTTGAATAACCAAACATTTCTGAAAGTGGGACAAACGCGTTAACGATTTTATTACCTGCTCTGTCATCCATACCTGATACTTGACCTCTACGTTTAGCAACATCACCAATGACATCACCCATAAAGTCTTCTGGTACTTCAACTTCTACTTTCATCATTGGTTCAAGAATTACTGGATTGGCTTTTCTTGCACCTTCTCTGAATCCCATAGATCCAGCAAGTTTAAACGCCATTTCAGAGGAGTCGACATCATGATAAGAGCCATCATAAAGTGTTACTTTAACATCTTCGACAGGATACCCTGCTTGAATACCTCTAGCCATTGCTTCTTGAATACCTTTATCTACTGGTCCAATAAATTCTTTTGGAACAACACCACCCTTGACTTCATCCACAAACTCATAACCACTTCCTGGTTCAAGAGGTTCGATTTTAAGGTATACATGTCCAAATTGTCCACGTCCACCAGATTGCTTCGCATACTTATACTCTTGTTCAACAGCATTTCTAATAGTCTCACGGTAGGCAACTTGTGGTGCCCCTACTTCAGCTTCCACTTTAAATTCTCTTTTCATTCTGTCTACAAGAATTTCAAGGTGAAGCTCACCCATTCCTGAAATAATAGTCTGTCCAGACTCTTCATCTGTTGTCACACGGAAAGATGGATCTTCAGCAGCCAATTTACCAAGAGCAAGTCCCATTTTTTCTTGATCGGCTTTTGTCTTAGGCTCAACGGCAACAGAGATAACCGGTTCAGGAAAATCCATTCTCTCAAGAACTACTTTATCTTTGTCTGAACAAAGTGTATCTCCTGTTGTAGTATTTTTAAGACCAACAACCGCACCTATCTCACCTGCATATATCTCTTGTACTTCTTCACGCTTAATTGCGTGCATTTTCATAATACGACCGATACGCTCTTTTTTGCCTTTGGTTGAATTAAGTACATATGAACCGGACTCTAAAGAACCGCGATAGACACGTATAAATGTTAACTGACCTACAAATGGATCCGTCATAATTTTAAATGCCAAAGATGCAAACTCTCCATCATCTGTAGATTCAACAACAACTTCTTTATCTTCATCATCCATTTCAGTACCTTTAATCGCAGGCGCTTCAAGTGGAGATGGAAGATATGCAACAACAGCATCAAGTAGCGTCTGAACACCTTTGTTTTTAAAGGCTGTACCTGGAAGCATAGGAACTACATGCATATTGATTGTTGCAGCTTTAATACCCGCTACAATCTCATCTTCAGTAAGCGCTTCACCTTCCATGTATTTTTCCATAAGTGCTTCATTACCATCTACTTCAGAAATACCTTCAATCAACTTTTCACGATACTCTTCGGCTTGTTCTTTAAGCTCATCACGAATCTCTTGCTCATGGTATGCAGAACCCATTTCGGCATCTTTGTCCCACACAACTTCTTTCATTTTGACTAAGTCAATCACACCTTCGAAGTTTTCTTCCGCACCAATAGGCAGTTGAATAATCAACGGATTACCTTTAAGTCTGTCTCTAATTTGTCTTTCAACTTCTAAAAAATCCGCTCCCGTTCTGTCCATTTTGTTTACAAATACAAGTGAAGGAACACCGTAGCGATTTCTTTGTCTCCATACAGTTTCTGATTGTGGTTGCACCCCACCCACTGCACAGAATACAGATACAGCACCATCAAGCACTCTCATAGAACGTTCCACTTCAATTGTAAAGTCAACGTGTCCCGGAGTATCGATAATATTAATCTGTTTACCTAACCACTCACAAGTTGTTGCAGCAGAAGTAATGGTAATACCTCTCTCTTGCTCTTGTTCCATCCAGTCCATTGTTGCAGCACCATCATGGACTTCACCGATTTTATGCTCAACACCTGTATAAAAAAGAATTCTTTCTGTTGTTGTTGTTTTTCCTGCATCAATATGTGCAGCAATACCGATGTTTCTTACGTCTTCAAGTTTATGTGTTCTTGCCATAACTTATTTCCTTACCATCTATAGTGAGCAAATGCTTTATTTGCTTCTGCCATTTTATACGTATCTTCTTTCTTTTTGAAAGCAGCACCTTTTTCAGTTGCAGCGTCCATCAGCTCATTACTTAAACGCTCCATCATTGTTCTTTCGTTTCTTTTTCTAGCAGCATCAACAATCCATCTAATACCTAAAGATTGTTGTCTTACAGGTCTTACTTCGATTGGTACCTGGTAGGTTGCCCCACCTACTCTTCTAGATTTTACTTCCATAACAGGCTTAACATTATCCATCGCCTTGTTAAATATATCTATCGCTTTTTCACCTGTTTTAGATTCAATTCTTGCCAACGCATTATAAACCACTTTTTGCGCAACACTCTTTTTACCATCAAGCATCACTGCATTGATAAATTTTGTTAATACTTTAGAACCATATACTGGATCTGGCAGTACTGGTCTAACGGGAGCTTTTCTTCTTCTCATTGTTCTTCCTTCAATTATGTAATTTACTCAAAAGTCTTCAATAACTTCTGTATATTTCTTCTCAGTCTTCTACTGATACTCAATGTTTTGGCTCTCATTTACTATAAAAGCATAGGATTATCTGTCTCTTATTTTTTTGGCTTTTTAGTACCATATTTAGAACGTGCAACAGTTCTACCATTGACACCTGACGCATCTAGTGCACCACGAACAATATGATATTTTACACCAGGTAAATCTTTAATTCTTCCTCCACGTACAAGTACGATAGAGTGCTCTTGAAGGTTGTGACCTTCACCACCGATGTATGAGATAACCTCAAACCCTGATGTGAGTCTAACTTTTGCAACTTTTCTCAAAGCTGAGTTAGGTTTTTTTGGAGTTGTTGTGTAAACTCTGGTACATACGCCTCTTCTTTGAGGACATTTTACGAGTGCAGGTGATTTTGATTTTTTCACTTGCTTTTTACGTTCTTTACGAATCAATTGATTAATTGTTGGCAAATCATTTTCCTTTCTTTGTGTTAGTTTGAATTGAATCTGGTTATTACACCATATAAAAATACTTATTGTCCAAGTACTTTAATAACGTGTAAAAAAATGGAGGCATATTATATCGAGATATTCTTTGTATTTTCTGAAGTTATAATTTATGAGAAATTGTATAGGTCGGGTATCCTCACTCCGACCTATATATTGAAAGATTATTCAGTAGCAGTAAGTTCAATATCATCATTATCAATCATACCTGTACCCACAGGGATAAGGCGACCAATAACAACGTTTTCTTTAAGATCTTCAAGTTTATCTACCGTGCCTGCAATCGATGCAGAAGTCAATACTTTAGTTGTATCTTGGAATGATGCAGCAGAGATGATAGAATCTGCACCCACAGCTGAGCGGGTAATACCTACTAACATAGGTTCAGCAATTGCTGGTTCCCCACCAAGTTTAATCACTGATTCATTCTCTTCCTGGAATTTACGACGAGAAACAATATCCCCTTCAATAAATTTAGAATCACCAGACTCAACTACTTTTACCTGTCTCATCATTTGCGATGCCACAATCTCAATATGTTTATCTGAAATATTTACCCCTTGACGACGGTATACCATTTGCACTTCAGACACGATATATTCATAGAGTGCTTTTTCACCGAGTGCGGCTAAAATATCATGACTAGAAATAATACCATCAGTCAATTTTTCACCTGCATGTACATAGTCACCCGTTTGTACAAGTGCTACTTTATTTTTATCTATAAACTGCTCAGTCATTTGACCATTGTCTCCAGAAATAATAAGCCGTTCCTTCCCACGCAATGGTTTCCCAAAACTTACAACACCATCTATCTGTGCTATCAATGCAATATCTTTAGGTCGTCTGGCTTCAAAAAGTTCAGAAACCCTTGGAAGACCTCCAGTAATATCTTGGGATTTAATGGCAGCTTTGGGTGTTTTTGCTAAAATATCTGCAATATTTACCTCTGCACCATCTGTAACAAATAGGCTTGATTTTGGATCAAGCTGATAGCGAATTAATTCACCATTTTGTGTTGCTAATAAAATAGCTGGCTTATATGCTGCAGGGATATGCTCATTAAGTTCAAGTCTTGTCTCACCCGTTACTTCATCAAATTGCTCCACTGCTGTCACTCCAGGAAGAATATCTTCAAATTTGATGGTACCTTTTTGTTCCGCAATGATTGGTTCAGAGTAGGGATCCCACTCTGCAATAAGCACTTGTGTTGCTTGTTTAGGTGCAGAGAGAACTTCACCTCGAGATACAAATGCATCGCTGTCTACCTTTACTATTGAACCTCTGGAAATATAGTGTCGTGCTGCTTCGCGATCGTTCTCATCAATAATCACTGCAAACAGTCCTTTTTCATCTACTGTTGTGCCTGCATTAAACTTAGTTGTTGCCTCAAGATAGTCTCCTTTGAGCAAGAAGAACTTCACTTTACCTTTCGATTCTGAGCGTACCTCTTGTGTCACTGGCGCACCATTTTCGACTTTCAATTCAGATGCAAACGGAATACGTGACGGTACAGGCCAACCTTCGTTAATCACTTCAACAATTGAATCGCCTTCTTCTACCTTATCTCCATTTTTGAGTGGAAGGTAAAATTTACCTTCTACATTACCTGCTACACCTGCAAGTTCATTGGACTTAGCAACATCAGATTTTCTAAGGTTATACTTGACCTCATCTTTTCCTTTAGCTACGACTGAAATAACAATTTCATCATGTGTTACTACAATTGATACTGTACCAGAAACCATAGCTTTAATCTTTGGTTCTACCAAAAAAACACCTGCATTTCTTCTGTTAGCAACAATGAGTTTACCTTCAGTATTCTTATATACATTTAAATTATAGTATCGTACAAATCCCTCTTTCGTTGCAACAACAAAACGCTCCTCTTTCCCTGCCGTTGCTGTACCTCCAGTGTGAAAGGTACGTAACGTAAGTTGTGTCCCTGGCTCACCAATAGACTGCGCTGCAATAACTCCAACTGCCTCACCACGTTTAACAATTTTGTTATCCGCCATGTTGAGGCCATAACATTTTGCACAGATACCTTTAGATGCCTTACAAGTCGATGGTGCTCTCATAACTACAGAACGTACACCTGCCTCTTGTACCCGTGAAGCTGTCTCTTCATCTATCATCGTACCTTCACTGACCAATACTTCAGAAGTAATAGGATCAATAATATCTTCAGCTAAAACCCTACCATAAATTCTATCTGCAAGTGGTTCAATCATCTCATTACCTACAACGATATCAGAAACTTCTACACCTTCGTGTGTACCACAATCAGCCATAGCAATCTTCACATTTTGTGCAACATCAATCAATTTCCTAGTTAAATATCCAGCATTGGCTGTCTTGAGCGCTGTATCAGCAAGACCTTTTCTGGCTCCATGCGTAGAAATAAAGTACTCCAATACATTGAGTCCTTCACGGAAATTTGATGTAATTGGTGTTTCAATAATAGAACCATCAGATTTTGCCATTAAACCCCTCATACCAGAAAGTTGACGTATCTGAGCAGCAGAACCTCTTGCACCAGAGTCGGCCATCATGTGTACAGAATTAAATCCATCTTTATCCTCTTTAATAAGTCTCATAAGACCCTCAGCAATACCATTATTCGCATCTGTCCAAATATCAATAATTTTATTATATCGCTCTTGATCAGTAAGAAGTCCTGCAGAAAATTGCCTCTGAATCTCTTTTACTTCATTTTTGGCTTCAATTACACGACCTACTTTAAGTTCAGGAATTTTAATATCATCAATTGAAATAGATACACCTACTTTTGTTGCATATTTGAAACCCATATCCTTTAGATCATCTAAAAAACCTGCTGTTTGTGCAACACCACCTATTTTATAAATATAGTCAACCAATACTCCAATATCTTTTTTCTTTAAAACTTTATTCCAATATTTTTCTGGTACATACTCAGGTATAATCGATTTTAAAATTAATCTACCAGCGGTAGAAGTTGCAATTTTACCTTCAATTACTGTCCTAATACGTGCATTAAGATCAAGAGCATTTTGTTCAAAAGCAATTTCCACTTCCTCTACGTTTGCAAAAAGTTTATTTTCACCTTTGACATCATTTTTTTCTAGGGTTAGGTAGTAAAGACCTAAAATCATATCCTGTGAAGGTACCGCAATCGCTTTACCTGATGCAGGGAGCAAAATGTTCATAGAAGCGAGCATTAAGACTTTTGCTTCTGCAATCGCTTCATCTGAAAGTGGTACGTGTACCGCCATTTGATCCCCATCAAAGTCGGCGTTGAACGCAGAACATACAAGTGGATGCAACTGAATCGCTTTACCCTCGATAAGTCTCGGGTGGAACGCCTGAATTGAAAGCTTGTGAAGTGTAGGTGCACGGTTAAGTAAAATAGGATAGTTTTCAACTACCTCTTCTAAACACTCCCATACTTCATTCTCTTGCTTTTCAATCATTTTCTTAGCTTGTTTAAGTGTTGTTGCATACCCTTTTTCTTCAAGTTTAGCCATCAAGTGCGGCTTAAAGAGTTCGATCGCCATTTTCTTAGGAAGACCACATTGATCCATACGTAAATCTGGTCCCACAACAATTACGGAACGTCCAGAGAAATCCACACGTTTACCAAGAAGGTTTTGACGGAAACGTCCTTGTTTCCCTTTAATCACTTCTGAAAGTGACTTTAGTGGTCTCTTGTTTGCACCTTTAACCGCATTTCCACGTCTACCATTGTCAAAAAGAGCATCTACCGCTTCTTGAAGCATACGTTTTTCATTTCTTACAATAATCTCAGGTGCATCAAGTTCCACAAGTCTTTTTAACCGTTGGTTACGGTTAATCACTCTTCTATAAAGGTCATTCACATCTGAAACTGCAAATTTACCACCATCAAGACTTACAAGAGGTCTCAAGTCTGGCGGAAGTACAGGCAATTGTGTCAACATCATCCACTCAGGTCTATTACCTGAGTGAAGGAATGCTTCAATAACTTTGAGTCTTTTTACGATGGTTTTTCTTTTTGCTTCAGATTTAGTCGCCTCTATATCAAGCTTAAGTTGCGTAAACATTTCAACCAAATCTAAATCAGCAAGTAACTCTTGTACTATCTCTCCACCCATACGTGCATCTAATCCTGTATCGCCAAAACGCTGTACAATTTGCTGATATTGCTCTTCATTGAGGACATCATACTTCGCAAGTGGGTTTAATCCTTCATTGTCATACGATGCCTCACCTGGTGTTTTTACGATATATGCTTCATAATAAAGCACCCTTTCAAGATCTTTCATCTTGACACCAAGAAGCGTACCAATACGTGATGGCAAAGAAGAGACATACCAAATATGTGCTACTGGCGCGATGAGATCGATATGACCCATTCTGTTTCTTCTTACTTTTGAAGAAGTAACTTCCACACCACATTTTTCACATACGACACCTTTATAACGCATTTTTTTGTATTTACCACAAAGACATTCGTAATCTCTTATTGGACCAAATATTTTTGCACAAAAAAGCCCATCACGTTCTGGTTTTAGGGTTCTATAGTTAATGGTTTCGGGCTTTTTCACTTCACCATATGACCAAGAGAGTATTTTTTCTGGACTAGCAACACCCAATTTTAGGGCTGCTATATCTTTTGGTTTTTCTTCATTATTTAAATCAATTGGTGTTAAATTTTCTAAAAACTTACTCATTTTCACTCTCCACTTCTTTTTTACTCTCAAATAAATCTACATCTAAACCAAGTGCTTGCAGCTCTTTAGTCAAGACAAACATAGTCTCGGGCACTCCTGATTCTGGTACAGACTCACCTTTAGTAATTGCTCTATATGCTCTCGCTCTTCCCTCTACATCATCTGACTTGATTGTGAGCATCTCTTTAAGGATGTGCGATGCACCATACGCTTCAAGTGCCCATACTTCCATCTCTCCAAATCTCTGTCCACCGAAGAGGGCTTTACCACCTACAGGTTGTTGTGTAACCAGTGAGTATGGTCCCGTTGAACGAGCATGCACTTTTTCATCTACCAAGTGGTGTAGTTTAAGCATATACATATAGCCAACATTCACACGTTCTATCATCTGTTCACCCGTTCTACCATCAAAGAGAACCATTTTCCCATCACTGTCAATTTTTGCGAGTTCAAATAACTTGTCAAATTCAGCTTGGTTTGCACCTTCAAATACAGGTGCTGCAAATTTTACACCTGTTGACCAGTCTCTACCATATTTAATAAGTTCCTCGTCAGACATATTCCCTAGAAGCTCTTTGGCATTCATAAGTTTAGCTACATCCGCTATTTGAATCATTTTACTTCTAAGCTCTTTTACAAAATCTTTTTGCTTATTTTCAAACATCTCTTGAATCTGCTCCCCTAGTCTCTTACCAACTAACCCAAGGTGCACTTCAAGAATCTGACCAATGTTCATACGAGAGGGTACCCCTAATGGATTCAAGATAATCTCTACAGGTCTCCCATCTTCCATATATGGCATATCAATCTCTGGTACAATATTAGAAACAATACCTTTGTTTCCGTGACGTCCTGCCATTTTATCACCCACTTTTAACTTACGTTTTGTGGCAATATAGATTTTGACAAGTTTAGTCACACCAGAAGGCAAAATATCATCTTTTTCAAGAATACTTAACTTCTCTTCATGTGCATTCTTGAGTCTCTTCTTCTGCTTTAAGAAATAATTTTTAAGTGTTTCGTATTCATTTTGTACTTCATCCGAGTAAGATTGCACTACACCTCTTAGTGCAAACCTATTTGTCTCTTTGATTTCATTTTCAGGCACCAATGTCCCTTTTTTATACTCATTCTCACCTATGGTAACGTCTTTAACAAGAGGCTGTGATGCAAGATATTTTGCAATTCTTAAAATTTCTTCTCTGTCTATCATTAAGAGTTGATCATGATGATCTCCATCGAGTATTGCTTTTTCTTCTTCATAGGCTTGAATGGCACGAGCATCTTTTTCATAGCCTTTTTTTGTAAAGACTTTAATATCTACTACCACACCTTCCATCGATGCAGGACAATAGAGTGATTTATTGACCACATGTCCTGCTTTTTCTCCAAAGATAGCTCTGAGCAATCTCTCCTCTGGGGTAGGTTTAATCTCACCTTTTGGAGATACTTTACCTACAAGAATCATACCTGGTTTCACATACGTACCTATCTCAACAATACCAGATTCATCTAAATGAAGAAGCTCATCTTCACGAATATTAGGGATATCACGTGTTATTTCTTCTGTACCATGTTTAAGTTCTCTGGCTTCTACTTCTTTCTCGTATGTATGTATAGAAGTAAAAGTATCTTCTCTAATAATTTTTTCAGAGATAATAATCGCATCTTCATAGTTATATCCATACCAAGGCATAAACGCAACCATAATATTTTTACCAATAGCAAGTTCACCCTGATCCATGTTTGCACCATCTGCAATCACTTGTTTGGCTTCAACTTTTGCACCTAATTTCACAATAGGCGTTTGAGTAAATGTAGTGTTTTGGTTAGTACGCATATTTTTTTCCATTGGATAATGGTCAATAAATACTCCTGTTTCATCTTCACCCATCACATAAATATTTTTAGCATCTACCTTTTCTACAGTCCCTGCACGTTTCGCTTTCACTGCTTCCCATGCATCACGAGAGACGATAGCTTCCATACCTGTTCCTACAACGGGAGCCTCAGTTTTTAATAATGGCACTGCCTGACGTTGCATGTTTGATCCCATCAATGCACGGTTAGCATCATCATGTTCCAAGAAGGGGATCAATGCTGCAGCAGAACCAGAAATCATCAATGGTGAAATATCAATCAAGTCAACACGTTTTGCATCATTGAGCTCAATATTACCATTAAGCCTTGTCTCAATCAAATCTTCTTCAATACGTCCATCTTCTGTTAACACTGTAGAAGCAGGTGCAATACACTTGTCTTCTTCTTGTGTGGCAGTAATGTAAATAATTTCATCTGTTACCTGACAATCTTTTACCACCTTATACGGTGCTTCAATAAAGCCATGTTCATTGACTTTAGAGTAGGTGGCAAGTGTATTAATAAGACCAATATTTTGCCCCTCTGGCGTCTCTATTGGACAGATACGACCATAGTGTGTAGGGTGTACATCCCTGACTTCAAACCCTGCTCTCTCTTTGACAAGACCACCTTCTCCAAGTGCCGAAAGTCTTCTCTTGTGTGTCACTTCAGAGAGTGGGTTTGTCTGATCCATAAATTGTGATAACTGCCCTGATGAGAAGAATTCTAAAATAGTATTGGTAATCATTTTAGAGTTCACCAAGTCATGTGGCATCAACTCATCAATCGTACCTGAGACTGTTGTCATCTTGTCACGAATTGCTTTTTGCATCTTAATCAATCCACTATGAAGTTCATTGCCAAGTAATTCACCTATAGCCCTAATACGTCTATTTCCTAGATGATCTCTATCATCTATATGCCCTTGACCATTTTTCACTTTGATAAGATATTTTACTGTATGAATTAAATCTTCTGCTGTAAGTACTGTAGCATACTCAGGAATATCAAGTCCCAATTTATGGTTCATTTTCATACGTCCTACTTTAGTAAGGTCATATCTTTCAGGATCAAAGAAGAGTTGTTTTAAAAATACTTTTGCAGCATCTGGAGTCACAGGTTCCCCTGGTCTCATCACTTTATAAATACGAATAGCAGCCAGTACATTTTCATCTTCTATCTCTTCGGTTTGCTTAAGCAATCTAAGAGATTCACTGTCTGCAATAAATGCATTAATAATAGATCTATCCGCACCCTCTGCAAGGTCATCGATAATATGAATACTTGTCACACCTTCTTCTATCATCTTTTTAAGTTTGGCTTCGTCTAAAGGAGTCACTACATCATAAAGTACCTCACCACTCTCTTGGTCAATCACAGGCGAAGCAAGGTGTCTTTCCATAAGAATCTCAAGAGGATATTCCACCCATTCAAGACCATCTTCAATGAGTTTCTGTGCTTTCTTCTTTGTTAACCTTTTCCCAGCATTTACAACAGTTTTTCCATCTATATCTTTCACATCATAGTCTGCACGTCCAGAAAAATCTTCAGGATTGAACTTTGCCAAGAATCTATTCTCTTTGATAGTAATCTCTTTTGTTGCATAAAAAAGTTTAATAATATCATCTTTAGAATAATCTAATGCCCTAAAAAGAATTGTGACAGGAATTTTTCTTCTTTTGTTGATACGTGCATATAAAATTTCTTTTGAATCATACTCAAAATATAGCCATGATCCTCTATCAGGAATAATTTGTGCAGAATAAAGTAATGGAGAGCCTACTGTTGTTCCCTCTTCTTCTTTGAAAATCACTCCTGGAGATCTATGAAGCTGATTGACAATAACTCTTTCTACACCATTTACAATGAAAGAAGTTCTCTCTGTCATTAAAGGAATATCACGCACAAATACTGCTTGCTCTTTTATCTCTTTTGGATCTAACTTTTCACCTGTTTTTTCATCTCGATTCCATATAGTTAATGCAATATTCATTTTCAATGAAACAGAGTAAGTGAGTCCCCTCTCCATACATTCACGTACAGTATATTTTGGTTTGATAATTTCAGAGTTTTTATAACTTAATGTCACTCGGTTTTGCTGATCATGAATAGGAAAAGCTGATCTAAATACTTTCTCCAATGTAGAATTTTTTCTATCTTTTTCACCAAACATTAAAAAGTTTTCATAACTTTTTTGTTGTAGTTGAAGCAAATTAGGGATTTCTATTTCTCTTGGTGTCTTTGAAAAATCAACACGAAGTCTGTTACCAGAATGCAAAGAATTTAACATGTTTGTCCTTGTAGTGGTGTTAATAAATGGTTTATTTTAAGTATCGTTTATTTAGAACTACTCTAATGGGTTAGATACACAAAGAAACTATTAGAGGAGGGTATGAAATGTCTCCGAATAGCTTTTAACTATATCTGTAGAACCAGCAGTAACCCAATGCGACTAGTCACATGAGCCAACTGCTGAAGTTAACTCAGCGTTAGCGTAGTTTTGTTGGGCTCTGCCCAAAAAACGTCCTAACAAATGAACTATTTAAGCTCACACTTAGCGCCAGCTTCTTCAATTTGTTTTTTGAATTCTTCTGCTTCTTCTTTAGATACAGCTTGCTTAAGTACTGATGGCGTCTCTTCAACTGCAGCTTTTGCTTCTTTAAGCCCAAGACCAGTAATTGCTCTTACTACTTTAATTGCATTGATTTTTTTATCACCTGCATCTGTGAGTACGACATCAAACTCAGTTTGAGCTTCACCTGCATCTCCACCGCCTGCAGCACCACCACCTGCAGCTACTACAGTTGCTTGTGCTGATACACCAAATTTCTCTTCAAATTCTTTTACAAGCTCAGAAAGCTCAAGTACTGACATATTTGAGATAAACTCAAGAACATCTTCTTTAGTTGTTGCCATAATTAATTCCTTATTTATATGAATAAATGCTTTTGCATTTCAAATTAAAAGAGCCTCATGGCTCTCACCACTCTACGCCTCTTCTTCTTTTTTAGTTGCAAGTGCCTGCAACCCAATAGTAAAGTTTTGTACTGGAGCATTCCACACATTAAGAAGCATACCAATAAGCTCATCTCTAGTAGGAAGTTTAGCCATTGCATTAATGGTTTCCATACTAGCAACTTCACCCTGAATTAAACCAGTTTTAATAGCAAAACTATCTTTAAACTGTGTCGCTGCTTTGTCTGCTATTTTACAAGGAATAACTTGCGTATCACCCCAGATTACAAGGTTCGTATCTTTCAAATCAACTGCTTCACAGCCTGCATTTTCCAATGCGAGTGTTGCAAGTCGATTTTTAACAACTTTGACTTTTGTATCTTCATCTTTCGCAAGATTTCTTACAACTTCAAGATTTTCAACAGTCATACCTTTGTAATCACAAACAATAATCGCACCAGCATTTTTGAACTCTTCTGTCATTTCAGAAACAAGTTCTTCTTTTCTAGTTCTAGTCATAGTTTTCTCCTTCCGACCTCTAAAAGGGTATAGATATCTCTCTATACACCTACTTTTTCAAGTAGATTAATTAAGCTTTCGCCCCTTTTTTCTTTGACCTAAGATTATGAGCAGTAAATAGATTACTCTCAAGCAAAAACTATATTTTAGTTTTTGCTTGAAAACAAAAAGTAAAAGACAAAAGTCTCTTACCTTGCTATTTAATTTCCATCAATTCTGTCGTATCAAGTGTGATAGAAGGACTCATCGTAAGTGAAATAGCCCCATTAGTGATAAATCTACCTTTTGCAGAAGCTGGCTTCGCACGATTGACTGTTTCCAAAAATGTAATAAAATTTTCTTTAATCTGCTCTTCGGAAAAAGAAATTTTTCCAATACCTGCATGGATATTCCCTTTTTTATCAACCCTAAAGTTTACTTGACCACCTTTAGCATTCTCAACTGCTTTTGCAACATCCATAGTTACAGTACCAGTTTTAGGGTTGGGCATAAGGCCTTTTGGTCCAAGAATTCTTGCTACTTTACCAAGAATCCCCATCATATCAGGTGTAGAAATCACGATATCAAAATCAATTTTCCCAGCAGTAATATCATCAATAAGATCTGCAGCACCAACAAGATCTGCACCAGCTGCTTTTGCTTCATCTGCTTTTGCATCTTTTGCAAATACTGCTACTCTTACTTTTTTACCCGTTCCATTTGGTAGCACTACTGACCCTCTGACCATCTGGTCTGCATGTCTTGGATCAACATTCAAGTTTAATGCTACTTCAACAGTCTCATCAAATTTTGCCGATTTAAGCTCTTTGAGTGTTTTCATCGCTTCATCAACACCATACTCTTTTGTCACATCTACTATTTTAAGTAGTGCTTCTCTTCTTTTGCTTGGTTTTTTTGCCATTTTATTTCTCCGCTATTATGCTCCCACATTTTTAAAATCATGTGGTTAAAGATTTGTTCTTAACAATAGACTTCTTAGTCTACAATTTCAACACCCATACTTCTACAAGTTCCAGCAATAATATTTGCTGCCATCTCTTTATCATTTGTATTCATATCGACAATCTTTCTCTCAATAATTTCATCAAGTTTGGCTTTTGTAATACTTCCAACTTTTGTAGTGATAGGGTTATCTGTACCTTTTTTAAGTCCTGCAGCTTTTAAAATAAGCTCAGATGCAGGTGGTTGCTTGGTTTCCATCGTGAAACTTTTGTCTGCATATACAGTTACAATGACTGGTACTTTAAAACCCATCATATCTTTTGTTTTTTCATTAAATGCTTTACAAAACTCCATAATGTTCACCCCACGTTGACCCAATGCAGGTCCCACTGGTGGTGATGGATTTGCTGATCCCGCGGGGATCATCATTTTAAACTTTTCAGCTATTTTTTTTGCCATCTGTTCTTCCTTTGTGTAAATTAACCCTTAGGTTATATGATTTTTTCTACTTGTGTATACAGAATTTCTACTGGTGTATTTCTACCAAAGATTGAGACATTCAACTTTAGCTTTCCATGATCAAGATCATATTCTTCTACCATGCCTGTAAAGTTTGCAAATGGACCATCAATAATGCGCACCATTTCTCCTGTCTCAAAATCAACTTTAGGACGCGGAGCACTTTTTTGTTCCATCTTATCTAAAATTACTTTGATATCTGCATCTGTTAATGCAGTAGGTGTCTTTTGTTCACCGATAAATCTAGATACTCTAGGTAAAGATTGAATCTTATGCCAGAGGTCTGTATCCAGGTCTATATGTGCAAAAGCATAGCCCGAATAGAGCGTACGTTCAGATATCTTTTTTTCACCATTCTTTACTTCAATCACTTCTTCAGTTGGCACAACAATACGCTCAACCTTTTCTTCAACACCATAATCTTTAACAAGTTGTTCTATTGCTCTTTTTACTGATTGTTCAGAACCAGAATATGTCTGTATTGCATACCATTGAAAAGCCATTTAATTATGCCCCTAGCGCTGTTTTTACTATAGCACCCATGAATAAATCAACCAATGCTAAAAATATTGATATAACTGTTACAACGAGAATAACCGCTAAAAATGCTTGTCTTACCTGTATACTTGTTGGAAATATTACTTTATGCAATTCTGCTTTTGCATTTGCTATAAATGTCGAAAGTTTTCCCATATTTATTACCTTTTAGTGTGGCAGGCCAAGAGGGACTCGAACCCACGGCACCTGGTTTTGGAGACCAGTGCTCTACCAACTGAGCTATTGGCCTAAATGGAGACTATTTTTATAGCCTCTTAAAAACAATTTCTTATAGCTTCATCTCTTTATGTATCGTATGACATTTACACCATTTACAATACTTTTTAAGTGTAAGCTTCTCTGTAGTCGTTTTTTTATTTTTAGTTGTGTGATAATTACGTCTTGTACATTTCTCACATCCTAAGTGAACTGTTTCTCTCATTGTTATCTCCTATGATAAGTGCATAAGAGGGAAACCCCTCTTACAATATTTTCTTAAGCAATAATCTTAGAAACAACACCAGCACCAACTGTTCTACCACCTTCACGGATAGCAAACTTAGTACCTTGATCCATTGCAACTGGTGCAATAAGTTCAACATTTACTTTAACATTATCCCCTGGCATAACCATTTCAGTACCTTCTTGAAGTTGAACTGAACCAGTCACGTCTGTTGTACGTACGTAAAACTGTGGTCTATAGTTATTAAAGAATGGTGTATGTCTACCACCTTCTTCTTTAGTAAGTACATAGATTTCAGCTTCAAATTTTGTATGTGGCGTGATTGAACCTGGCTTACAAAGCACCATACCTCTCTGTACTGCTTCTTTTTCAATACCACGGATAAGTACACCACAGTTATCACCAGCCATACCACAATCCATCTCTTTACGGAACATCTCAACACCAGTTACTGTTGTTTTTTGTGTATCTTTAAGACCAACGATTTCAACTTCATCACCTACACAAACTTGACCTTGATCTACTTTACCAGTTACAACTGTACCACGACCTTGGATAGTAAAGATATCTTCAATTGCCATGAGGAAATCTTTGTCAGTTTCTCTTTGTGGTTCTGGAATATAAGCATCAACTTCATCCATAAGTTTATAAATTTTTTCTGACCATTCACCTGCTTTACCGGCTTTTGCTTCTTCAAGTGCTTGGAATGCAGAACCCGCTACGATTGGTGTATCATCACCTGGGAAGTCATACTCAGAAAGAAGTTCTCTTACTTCCATCTCTACGAGCTCTAACATCTCTTCTTTATCTTCAGCATCAAGCTGATCTTCTTTATTTAAGAAAACAACAATGTAAGGTACACCTACTTGTTTAGAAAGAAGAATATGCTCTCTAGTTTGTGCCATTGGACCATCTGTTGAAGCAATAACAAGAATAGCACCGTCCATTTGGGCAGCACCAGTAATCATGTTTTTAACGTAATCCGCGTGACCTGGACAATCTACATGCGCGTAGTGTCTAGTATCTGTTTCATATTCTACGTGAGAAGTCGCAATGGTGATTCCTCTTTCTCTCTCTTCTGGAGCATTATCAATTTGATCATAATCCATAGTCGCTTGACCATTTTTAAGTCCCAAACACATTGTAATTGCAGCTGTTAATGTAGTTTTTCCGTGGTCAACGTGACCGATAGTACCGATGTTTACGTGCGGTTTCGTACGTTCAAATTTTTCTTTAGCCATGCTTTTCTCCTAGCGTAAATGTTTTATTAAAGGCAGTATTATACCCAAATCTTCTTAATTATATATTAACCTATATGGACAGAACTATTACAAGATGTAATACTTTTGTCCATACCTGGCTGGAGCCCATAGTGAGACTTGAACTCACGACCTCTTCCTTACCAAGGAAGTGCTCTACCCCTGAGCCATATGGGCATATTATATTCAAAGGACGCTTCTTCGGCAAAGCCAAACAAAGCTACACTAACGCTGTGTTCTCCTCAACAGAGTCTTCACGCGACTAGTCTCTTTTAAATTATTGTTCTATCATTTTGTATCTGTTAAATTGCTATGAGTGTTTGCTGATTGTAAATAATGTGAAGTGCTGTAAATATAATCATTCACATCAGCTCCCAGATCAATAACCCATGTGGAGCGGGCGAAGGGATTCGAACCCTCGACAGCCTGCTTGGAAGGCAGGAACTCTAGCCACTGAGCTACGCCCGCATATGGTTAACATGGTGGTGGGTGAAGGATTCGAACCTTCGAAGACGTAGTCAGCGGATTTACAATCCGCCCTCGTTGGCCACTTGAGTAACCCACCATAATGTTTTAGACTTAAAATATTTCAAATAAATGTATTGGAGATAATTTAATCTTTTTTCTGGTCAAACACTGATAAAATTTCATGGAGCTGGTGAAGGGACTCGAACCCCCGACCTGCTGATTACAAATCAGCTGCTCTAGCCAGCTGAGCTACACCAGCACCATCATTAAAAGCTATTACACTTAAAATGGACGGGAATTATAGACAAATACATTTTAAAAGTCAAGGATTTTGATAAAAATAGTAAGAAATTTCTTTTTTTTAGGTAATTTCTATAAAATGAAGCTTTAATAAATCCTAAATCAGGCATAACAATGAAAATTTTACTAGCTCCAAGTGAAACTAAAAAATCTGGGGGAGTGCAACCATTCAATCCAAATCGTTTACTTTTTGATACATTAGCACCTCATCGTATCAAACTCTTGCATACCTATATTAATATTTTACAACAAAGTAACATGCAAGTACTCTCTAAAATGTTTGGTATCAAAAAAGAAACTGACATACTTAAACATAAAAAAGATATTATCCATGAACTCACCATGAAAGCGATAGAGCGTTACACTGGTGTTGCTTTTGACTACCTGGGGTACATAGACTTAGATACTTCTGCACAAACATATATAGATAACAATGTTATTCTCTTTTCAAATCTCTTTGGTCCCATAAAAGCAGATGACCTTATACCTGAGTATAAACTCAAACAGGGAGAACAGGTAGGAGACATAAAACCTGAGAAATTTTACAATGAACATGCTGCACATCTCATGGAAGAGCACTTACAAGATGAAGAGATCCTGGACCTACGTGCAGGCTTTTATAACAAGTTTTACAAACCCAAAAAGCCTTATATGACACTCAAATTTATCAAAGATGGCAAAGTAGTCAGCCACTGGGCAAAAGCCTACAGAGGTATCGTCTTACGAGAGATAGCCAAAGCGGGTATCACCACGATAGAGGCATTTATGAAACTCCCTATAGAGGGCTTAAGTATCCATGAGATACAGACGACGAAGAATAGGACTGAGATTATATATACTATAGATATATGAAAGGATTTCTATGAAACTTCCAAATGAATACACACTGTACCAAATCATGATATTTCTTCTTGTACTTATGGTAGTGCTAGGGATTCTTTTTGATACAAATTACAACTAAGGAATACCATGCGTAAAAATTTATTTGAAATGGGTGCGGACTTTGGGGATGATTGGAGTTCTGACAATAAAGACAAACCTACCAAACATACCTCTACCGAGATAAAATCACCCAATAAACACCAACTGCACTTCGCAAAAGAGAAACGTAGAGGAAAAGTCGTGACTATCGTGAAACCTTTTTACTTGGCAAAAAGTGATTTACAAGCCTTGGTCAAAGTACTCAAGAAAAAACTGGGTACGGGTGGTACGCTAAAAGAGAATAGTTTAGAATTTCAAGGAGACATTCCAGACCAAGTGCGACAACACTTGAAAGCCATGGGATACAGGTTTAAAACCTAGTCTATTTTCTGTCTGGTCTTTTGTCATCAGGCAATCTCGATAAATCTGCTTCATCAAACATCTCTACTTTGGGGATAAGCAAGGCAATCAGTGTCACTGCCACACCAAAGATAAGTACCACCATATGCTCATTGCCTGGGAAGAATCCAGTCAAGATTAATTTACCACTGCTCTCACCCATCAATGGCTTAAAGAAGTCATCATAGTATAGCGTAAATACCAGACCTCCTAACAATCCTCCAATCGCACCTACGAGTACATCTATACGCCCCTCAGCAATAGAAACGGGTCCTGTTCCAGGGCATTTTCCCAGTATCGCCATAGCAATCCCAAAGAGTGTCCCCCCAATAATAAGCCCTTGCCAAAGTATGGGCTTGATATGGTAGTGTGCACCCCCAGCTTCTATCATAAAATAGAGTCCTATACTTGTAAGCCCTACGGTCAAAAAGAGCATCTTGGGGACAATCGTATCTTTGAGCATCGCAAAGCCTGCAATTTTTTCAAACTTATCTACTCTGGTGTATTGAATAATCCCACCAAAAATAATACCTATCAAAAAAACCAATACCAAAGAACCATGCCCTTGGTGGATGACATTTTCAAACATCTGTACTATACGAGAGGGAAAATCTTCTCCTGAAGTTTTAACGATTATATCCATCTAATCTTCCTTTGTGTTATAAAAAAGTTTACCTGTGACAACAAGCACTATCATCACAACCGTACCAAATATCATGGCTGATATTGCCATCTGACTCATACCTGACATAAAATGCCCAGAGGTACACCCTCCTGCTAAACGTGCACCAATAATCATAATAAACCCTGCAAAAAAACTCCATAGTAGTCGTGAAAGTACAGAGTTATTCTTATACTTTTTCCATCCTGTAGGGATAAGAGACAAACGAAATGTTTTGGTAAGAAACACAGAAACAATAAATCCACCAAAAAGTGAACCTAGGAGCATAATGCCTTCCCAAGAACCTGCATTCTTAACCTCTTTCAGATATGTATATTTTTCTGGATCTAAATTAAAAATAAGCCCTGCAAAATAAGGCACATAGGTCGATGCCCCTATGGGTCTGTCTGCACCGAAAATAGAAAAAGTCATCAGTAGCAATCCTGACATCAAAATGCCACCCATCCACCATGGTAATCTGTTCATAAAAATCCTTTATTTTTTAACATTATAACAAAAAGTAAATATTTTTATAATATTAAATTATTTTATGATACTTTTCAAAAAAATTGAAGCTATACAAAATCCTCTACACTATTTGCCTATTGCCAAAGCATACAAGACCATCTCATCATTGCCCACAAATTCATTGACCTCATCATCATAGTAGGCACCTATCCCAGAACATCCTATCTGCATATATTGTGCTGCCACGTAGAGACGCTGCCCTATGATACCTGCTTTTTGGTAAAGTGCTTGGTAATTTTTGGCTTTAGAGGTCAAAAAGAAAGCCACTGCTCCTTGCTGAGAAAGGGAGTATTGCTCCAACGACAGATAGCCTGCTTTTTGTGCAAAATCACCATATTTTATGTAAGCACCATTTTTATAGAGCCCTAAGGGCATGTCAAGTACACGATTCACCACAACATATACATTCACCTCTTCATCACAGTCTGAGAGTATGGGCTGTTCTATCATTTCTAAGATGTAGTTAAACTGCCCTTTGCTAATGGCTCCTTCATGGAATCCCCGTTGTGAGCGTCTGTGAAAAAGTGTCTCTTGAAACTTGGCAGTATTGTACGTAAATTTAGGGGCTTTAATTTGACGCTTGCAAGCTTCTAAATTCATAGTCTCACAGTATGCCTGCTCTATCCTCTCATTTTGTTCAAAACTTCTGCTGGCATCGACATAAGGCAGTGTAAACTCTATGGCTTCTACTTCACACTCGTGCATAGGAACTGTCATAGAAGCACCAGCCAAAAACCACTCACGCCCTTCAAAGCCAAACATACGATTAAGCTTTTTCTTCTCTATGTTATAGAGCATCTGCACCGCATGGGGTTTGAGCAATGCTGCAGCCTCTATACTCCCTAACAAGTGTCCTGCATCTAACAAACAGTAGCGAAAAGCACGGTTTTTATATTTCCATGAAGAACGGTAGTAGACAGCAGAGACTAAAAAGAGGTACCCACGCATGGCTGTGTGAAAACCCAAATAAGGCTCTATCCCTTCTGCTTCATTGATACTTTGCAGTAACGTCAAAGCGGAGCTACACACTTCATAATGGTAGATACCATCCTCTCTTCCCTCCACTCCTCGCACTTGAAAATAAAGTTCATTCGGGTAGAGTGCTCCGGCACTTGGGTTTATACGCAGATAGTACTCACCGCTGGGGTATGTTTTTTTAGCGGTCAATCCTGCGATATGATAGAGAAAATTATCTTCTGCAACATCTAAATCTAACTTATATTTTTTGTAGCTCTCTGGATAATTCTTGTAGGTACTTGGCTGGTCTTCCCATGCAATACGATTGGGGTTTGTGCGTACAGAGTTGTAGGAGTGTTTGGTTGCAGCGTGATACCAGAACATTACGTAAACATCTCGCTGTGTTTGTGTTTAAGTATTTCTATTTTTTGACAAGCCTCATCAAAAAAGACATAGTATTCAATACCCTCTACACATAAATGTTTATGTCTTTCATACGAAGCGATCACCCTTTGGGCTTTGTTTTTGACATTGGCTCTGTTACGTTTAATATGCTCAAAGGTAATCGCACCATTAATAAGCCCCTTTGCCAAATTGGCTAAGGGGTGCTTCTTTAATCGTAAAGGGTGCCATGCTTCTTCTAGCACCTCATGGGCTTCAAAATACTCCTCTTCATCAAGCAGTTTCATATACGCTTTGAGTGCACCCTCTAAATCATCATTCATTGCAAGCATTGCTCTAGACCTTTTTTATTTATGGTTTTGTTATAATAAGCCACTATACCATAAAGTGAAGAGATGACCAAACAAGAAAAAGAAATTATCAAAGAAAAGATAGACATTGATATCGAACTACTCAAAGCACAAATAGCCACCCTAGAAGAGAAAGTCAAACCCATCGCCCCTGATTGTGGATTAGGACGACTCACACGCCTAGAAGCCATGGAAGAACAAGATGTTAACAACAAAATACTCAATGAGGCACGGCTACGTCTTACACGACTTAACAACGCTTTGCAACGCATAGACAAACCTATGTTTGGTATCTGTATAAAGTGTGAAGAAGTCATAGGGGTAGGACGCATGTCTGTACGTCCTGAAAGTGTGCGATGTGTGGAATGTGCGAATCATTCATATTGAGGACGAACACATAGTTTCGCCCTTACAAACTTTCTATGTTCCCCACAACTTTACCCACAATTGTGATTTCATCTGCAGGTACAGCTTGTGGTGGATACATACTGTTATCTGAAATAAGGTCTATCATACCATCGGGACGTTTTTGAATACGTTTGATAAACAACCCTCCTGTGGTAGAGGCGATAAAAATACCATTTTTATTGATATCCGTTTGGGTTCTGTCTATAAATACGATACTGCCATCTTGAAGGGTGGGCTCCATAGACTCACCATCTACATGAATGGCTTCTAACTCAGTATTGCCCATACCTATCATATTGTGCATAATTTTTTCATCTAGGGTAATCGTTTCAAAGTTTTCATCAAACACTTCTGCACCCCCACCAGCAGATGCACGAATGTCAGAGAAATACCGTACCTGAAAAAACTTCTCAGTCTCCTCTTTGAGCATATCAACGGCTTGATCAAAAAAAAGCCAATTAACTGAAATCTTTTTTAAAGCACAAAATTCCAATATCTCTTCATAAGGAATTGAGTTTCTTTTTTTCATAGAAGCAAACGTCCCCTGAGGGATACCCAAAGCCTCTGCCACATGTTTGTCAAATACTTTTTTACCAATACTGCTTTCAGAAAGGATATCTTTGAGTTTATCCACGATTTCATTTAAATTCATCATTTTTTCCTTTTTCTCCTATTTTTTACATATATATAGGTAATTATAGTCTATTTTTTCTTAAAATATGTCAATATGCAATATTTTTATTGTATTTTTAAAAAATAATGTACAATTTGAAATATTTAAACAAAAAGGATTTAGAATGGTATATTCACAAAATAAAGAATTATTAAGTTATGCAATCAAAATGGGATGTAAAACAGCTGCAGAGTTCGCTATGTTTTTAAGAGCAAGAGAATCTATTTTGGCATTATAATATATCGTAGGGGTAGATTCTATATCTACCCTCATGGTTATTTACCCAAAAATCAGAACATTTACCTCATCACCAATCTCTTTTGAGTTGTCATCTTCAGATGTCACAAGAAGTGCCACATTTCCAAGCATATTGGTCAGTATTGCAGATGAGCCTACTTTTTTACCTTTGAAGTCGACATAGTACTCACCTTGTATAAGTGTGATGTTGCACGCAGTAAACTCTGATTTTTTGGCACGTTTGACAAATGGGGCTTTAAGTTTTGCCTTTACTATACGCATACTCGCAGTGCCATGTTGCAACTTTTCTATAAGTGGTACAAGATATAGTAGTGCCGTGACAGTAGAAGAGTAGGCAAAACCAGGTAGCCCTATGATAAACTTATCATCCTTGCGTGCTACCACAATGTGCTGCCCAGGTTTGACACGTACTCCTTTAAACACGACATCACAGCCTAACTCTACAATAACATCTTTTACAAAGTCAAAGTCACCTACACTTACGCCACCCGTAGTAACTACGATATCAGATTTTTCCAAAGCAGAAGCTATTTCAGATGTAATCGTTGCCTTGTCATCTTTAATACACCCTAGCTGTAGAGGTATACCATCATACTTTTTAACAATGGCTTCTAAAATATAGTTATTTGATGAGCGTATCTGTGCATCGTTGGTCTGCTCCTCTCCGAGCTCTAAGAGCTCAGAACCTGTAGAGAGTATAGCCACTGTTGGCTTCTCATAGACAGTCACCTCTGCAATATTCAATGATGCCAACACCCCTATCTGAGGAAAGTCTATTTTTGTTCCCTTGGCAATGAGTAGTTGACCTTTGGCATAGTTCTCTCCCACAGCACGTACAGAGAAGCCTTGAGGTACCTCTTCTCGCCCTCTACCTCTACATTTTCTATGGGAATCAGTGTATCCGCACCGTGTGGCATAAGCGACCCTGTAAAGGTCTTAATGCATGTCCCACCTATCACCTCATCTTGAAGTGCCAAACCAGCAGGGTTGATACTAGCAATATGCAGTCGCCCTAAAGCCATATCTTCATGGAGTATCGCATACCCATCCATCGCAGAGGTAGGTAACTCTGGAGAGTTATGATCAGCCACAATATCTTCTGCCAATACATACCCTTGTGCATCCATAAGGTGCATTGTTTTGGTTTTATAGTTGTGTATCTCAAGATTTTCTATCATTTGAATAGATTCATCAAAATGTATCATTAAAAAAGTCCTTTTTTTCGTAGGGAGCGATTGCCATCGCACCACTAATTAAAATTCCAACAGCAAATGGTATAATATCAATCGCCCCTACCATTATGCCAATAATCCCGCACCATCCATAGCAGTACTTCTATCAGCCGCATAAATCCGTTCACCATTTTTCACATCATATTTCCATATTGGTGCATTTGCTTTAAAATCTTCCACAAATGCGTCTATGAGCTCTAGTGCTACCCTCCGCTTGGGTGAGAACACCGCAGAGACATAGGATGAAGTATGTACAGGCACATCCCCTATGGCGTGTGCCATCTTTACCACAGCCCCTACTGCCTTGGCTCTCTCTTGCCAGGCATCAAACCACTGCTGAAGCACTGGCTCATAAATGTCAAAGCTCAAAGCTTCTATATCATCCTCGGCACGTATCGTCCCTACAAATGAGATATATGCACCATAATTTGAGTCAGCTTGCTCATCTAACCATCTACCAAATATCTCTTTGGTATCGAGTGAACCACTATACAACTCCATCTAAAAGTTCCTTTTCAAGCCATTGCTTTTGGACAAAGCATTCATTTTTCATTTCTCATTTTTCACTTTTCGTTTGGCGTTAGCCACCACACACTGGAGGGAGTATAGAAACTCTGTCTCCATCTTTAAGTGCTGTACTTAGATCATTGACCATAGTGTCATTAAGAGCCACCGCACATTTGTCTAGCCATTGTGTGAGCGTGCTGTCTTCTTTGAGCTTTGCAGATACATCTGCAAGTGTAGCTGCTTCCATCTCTACGGGTGCTTTGGCAATAGGGCCTAAAAATTCTACTTTTATCATGAGAAATCCTCTCTTACTGTTAACGCGATTATAAATCTTGTTTGGTATAATCATGCTTAAAAAAGGGGTTGTATGCTATTTGGGTCTATTAGTTATCTTAACCTCTTACCCTTTCAAGTCTTCCTAAAACGCTACATCTCTAACAATGCAGCCAAAATGACCTTTCGTAACAAACGTGCGGTGCCTTCTTCTATCAACAAGGCCTTTAAACGGAAGTCTATCCATGCTGCATTTATCTCTTCTGTAGAGTCTCGTAAATGCAAATGTACAGACCTAGGCATCATCGCTCATAAAAAAGTCTACTCTGTACTCCTGCTAGAGGGCAAAAACCAAACAGACCCCGCCTCTGCCACTTCTAACCAGTTAGCCAAAGTGCTAAATCTACAAGGTAAAGTCCTCATAGGTGATGTTGCACTTAAACATTATCTCGATGGTGGTGATGGTGCAGACCTAGCCGAAGCATGGTACAACAAAACGGGTCTACCCTTTGTCTTCGCCAGACTCTGCTATAACAAACATGGTGACTCGGTACAAAAACTAGCCCGTACCTTTGCCAGAAAAAAGACGAAAATACCTCAGTATATTTTAAAACGTGAAGCGAAAAAGAGAGGGATTACAACTAAGCAACTTGCTTGGTATTTAGAGCATATTCATTATGTGATAGATTGGAAAACTAGAAGAGGGTTGAATAAG
>JALSPX010000196.1 GCA_026985755.1 Sulfurovum sp.
CTTTGTCTTGGGTACTGGTATATTTTAGCCCATCAAAATATGCCAATTCTGACTTGAAGAGCCATGCCCCAGAGAGTACATTCAATGCTGTACCAAACATATTGACTTTGTCATGGGTAAATTTTGGTGGGGTAATTGCATTTGTAGGTAGCTTGACATACCCTGCGTCATCATGTATGCGTGCGGCATAAAAGTTAACATCCCAGCCAGAGAATTCAGCACCAATACTCAGTGCATAGGTAACATCTTTATACTTTTTTTTAGGTATATGTGGATTTTTCTGAGGATTAAATGCAGAGCCGAAGGCAGGGTTTTTCGTAAAACGTTGCTCCAATATTGCTATAGGTGTTACACGCCAATCCTTCCAAAAAAAGTCGAACTTTGCCATGGCTACAGGTAGACGTAAATCTTCTATATCTACCATACCTGGGCGACGGTTATCCAAAGGGTTAAGCACATCTGTAATACGTATAGTATCTGAACGCCCCCATACGACTACTTGACGTCCCACTTTCATATCTAAAGAGTCGCTAAGACTCCCTTCAATATAGGCATCAAAGAGTTCTGTTTCATGGCGTTGTTGTTTACGTTCATCATGACTATAATAGACATCACGCAAATCATATACAGCGTCATAATACCATTTACCATTGGTCTTGATACGCCAACCACTCTCAAATTTATGTTCATAGTCTAACAGTAATGAGGTTTTAAAAGAGCTAATCTTATCATGAGGAGAGACACCATTATAGGAATATGCTATTTGTTGTGTGAGCTTTCCTGTGAGTCCAGCTATGACTTCGACACGCTCAGTCATCGTCTCTTCTGTGTCTGTAGAAGTCTCAGTTTCTGAGCTTGTCGAATCATCAAAGCCATCCATCATATTGGTAGTATCATTTTGGGATATCTGTTCCTGATTATCTTCAAAACCCATCAAATCAGTATCTAGGGTATTAGCAAATACATAGTTAGAACATACCAAAGAGAAAAGCGTTATGATATAACGCCTATACCCATTCCTCATTCCTAATTCCTCATTTTTCATTTATTATAGTCCTTTTTCTAGTCTTCTAGTCGTAAACATATTATCAGGAATAGATTTATTTAATTTTATATTCTTAAAATTCAGAATCGTTTTATGTACCATTCTTTGACCTTTTTTGGTTGTCATTGTAATGGTGTCAGCTAACCATATACCTGCTTGTTGATGCATCTTTTTAATATCCATATATTTTTTCTTACCATTACGCATAAAGTTAATTGCACGTGTAACAACATAGTTGTCTTTTCTTACTATAGCGATTGTTTTAGTATAACCAGACTCTTTTCTTACTTTTTTTGTACGTGGGGTAGCTTCTATCATCCATGCATCATGTCCTCTAACTTTTGTCTCTTTAAGAAGCTTAAAGTCAAAATCTTCCAAATCTCTGTCAGTCATATCAAAGTATGAAAAATCTGATCCCATAAAACTAGAAGATTTATCAGAACTAGGGATACGCTTTACTTTTTTGAGTGCTGGCAAGTAGAGCCACTGGTCATCATCTTTACTTGCACTATCATAGTCATAGGTTAAAAAAGAGGTATTTTTTACATCTGCGGGTGATTTAAAAAACATAATTTGATGCGTATCCACACCAAAATCTTTACTATAGGTATGTAAATTACGTGTACGTTTTTTATTGTTTTTATCTATGAGGACCATAGTCATATCTTGTTCTAAACTCTTACCATCATCACGAGCATCTACCTTTTCCATAATCGCTCTTGCTTTTGTATCATCTGCTAAAGCATGTGTAGTCACAAGTGAAAGTCCTAAAGTTAATCCGATTAATATTTTTTTTGTGTTCATTTTTATTTTCCTTTATTTATCTGTAGGGGCAGACCTATGTGTCTGCCCCTAATTTTAATTTTGGAGTCAGGTGATTCATGATGCATTTTCGCAAAACACATCACAAATCACCAGACCCCTTACAAGTCAAGGGTACACACATGGGTGTACCCCTACGAACCTATTTTATCCAGCCACGTTTGGCAACTACAATCATCAAGGCTGGTGCCAACAGTAAGTCAGCCAGCAAGGCAAAGATAATCACCGTTCCAGTAAGCAAACCAAAGTTTTGTACCGAAATCATATTTGCCATCATATACGCATAAAAACCTAAAGCAAGTACAATGGTTGTAATCACCATCGCCTTACCTGTCGTATAAAATGTATGCTCAATCGCTTTGGCTGCATCACCCGTC
>JALSPX010000197.1 GCA_026985755.1 Sulfurovum sp.
TGTCCTACTTATCTAAGAACGCTCATCTATAAAAATGCCCGTTCTCTACGTGAACTACCAGACCATAACCTACACAGCGAACTCCAAAAAGAGGTGTTTAAACTCATACTTGATGATAACTATGCCCCCTTTGCCTCTGCCATAGAGATAGCGGTGAAACAAAATATTTTGTATAAAGACAGCGATGGGGAGTATCTTTTTGACAGGAGTTTGCTTGAAAAGGAGTACCCTTTCCATAAAGTAAGAGTGAAAAATACTATGCAAGTCATACTCAACGAGATCAAATGGCAAAAAAACATTGTAAAAATGGCAGAAGAAAACAGCCACTATACAGAGGCAGAATTGAAAATAGATAACTTCAAACATATCTCAGGGCGTTCATGGGAGTATTTTGAAAGAGAGTATCAGCAGTATGTAGGTAAAAAACCAAGAAGAGACAACAAAGGTGCCCCTATCATCCTCTATGATGAAAGCTTCGAGACAGGCATCGTCTTTTCACACGGTTATATGGCAGCCCCAAAAGAGATAAAGACTTTGGCGCATTACTTGTTTGAACGAGGCATCAATGTATATGTACCGAGACTACGAGGACATGGCACAGACCCCAAAGCACTTTTGGAGGTGACCGCCCTAGATTGGGAGACAGACTTTGAACGTGCTTTTACTGCCATGAGACAGGTGTGTAACAAGGTTTACATAGGAGGCTTCTCCACAGGTGGACTCCTCGCACTCCTACATGCCGCACAGTACAAGGTAGATGGGGTCATCATCATCAACTCTGCACTCAAACTACATGATTTACGTGTGAGCTACGTGGTACCTACCTTACAGCGTTTTAACGAGATGATAGCCCATCTACATGCCAAAGGCATCATGGAATGGGTAGACAATTCAGAGACAGAACAACCCCTAGTCAACTACCACAAACACCCCTTGGCTTCTGTGTCGCAACTAGAAAAAGTTATGTCTAAGCTGAGCAGAACTTTAGATAAAGTGACCGCACCCATACTCATCATACAAGGAGACAATGACCCTGTGGTAAAACATGAGAGTGCGAAACTCATTTATGATGGAGTAAGTTCTACAGAGAAAAAGCTCTTGCTACTGCCTCGTGATAGGCATAGTATTTTGGCGGATGAAAAGAGTGTTGATGTGTTTGAAGCGGTGTTTGGGTTTATGAAATGAAAAAGGCTAGCTAGAGTGAAAACCCTAACTACCCTCATCCTTTCAAAGCTTAGTAATCAACTGAACTTTATAAAGGAGGCATACAATGTCCGTAGGTGAATTTTAACATATTTGACTTAATATAAATACAACGAAAGCATTTACTTATCATCTTCTTTGGGGTTGTTGAACCCTCCAGGTAGGTTATCTTCATAGTCAAGTAAAAGACTATTGAGATAAAGAGCAATGATAATAATAGGATAGATAATCCAAAAAGATATATCTGAAAAATAGCTAATGATAGCACTTATGATTGCGGCGATAATTAGTCCAATAAATGTGTCTTTAAAATGATATATTCTATTCATTAAATTAGTATATCTAAAAAATCTTGATTCAGATGTATGCTATAATCATAAAAATTTCACAGGAAAAACAATGACACAACCCTGCTACTGCAAATCAAACAAACCTTTCTCACAATGTTGTGAGCCATTTTTACGGGTATTGGAAGTGCCTAAGAGTGCATTGGAGTTGATGAGGTCACGATATTCTGCCTATTGTCTGGGTGATGTGAATTACCTACAAGCCACCACACATGACCACACATGGACAGATGAGGAACTAAAGTTCATTCAAGATTGGGCAGATAACAGTTTTTGGCAACACCTCGAGATAGTAGATGCTTCTGAGGAGTTGGTGGAGTTTAAAGCCTATTATGTCTTTGAGGGTAAACAGCATTTGCACCATGAAAAATCTACGTTTATCAAAGTAAACGATATGTGGAAGTATGTCGATGGTGAGATATATGAAGATAAGGTAGAGTTTTTACGTAACTCTCCATGTATTTGTGGAAGTGGTGATAAATATAAGCGCTGTTGTTTTAAGAAGATTGGATAAATTGCAATACACCATTTACAACAGTATCATCATCTAATATAGTACGATGCCCAAGTCCTGTAGTTGGGCGTAGTTCTGCCCATGTCCATTTTTTACATAACAGTTCTGAGTGGAAAATGGGTATTTCTCTGTCCTGCATGTCATGGTAGATGAGGGTAGGTACATGAAAGGGGGAGTCTA
>JALSPX010000198.1 GCA_026985755.1 Sulfurovum sp.
CGATTAAAATATCTGGTGCTCAGATAGTGACGGTCTCTTTGCGTCGGCAGGCAGCGGGTGAGGGTGGAGGCAATGCCTTTTGGGAGATTATCAAATCTATGGGCATAGAAGTCTTGCCCAATACCGCAGGCTCTCACTCTGCCAAAGAGGCGATAACCACGGCTCAGATGGCGAGAGAAGTCTTCGGTACAAACTGGATAAAACTAGAGGTCATAGGCGACCAGTACAATCTACAGCCTGATCCCTTTGAAACTGTCAAGGCAGCAGAGGTACTCATAAAAGAAGGCTTTGAGGTCTTCCCCTACACGACAGATGATTTGGTAGTTGCCAAAAGACTTGCGGACGTGGGGTGTAAGATTATCATGCCTTGGGGTTCGATGATAGGTTCAGGTAAAGGATTGATGAACCCCGATAACCTCCTAGCCATTCGGAAGCAGTTCCCCGATCTACAGCTGGTAGTAGATGCAGGTATAGGCAAACCCTCTCATGCCACACAAGCCATGGAACTAGGCTATGATGGTGTGCTGCTTAACTCTGCCATAGCTCTAGCACAAGACCCAGTGAAAATGGCAGATGCCTTTAGGGTAGCAGTCGTTGCAGGACGGCTTGGATATGAAGCAGGGGTGATGAAAGAACGAGAGTTTGCTTCACCGTCGACGCCGACGGTGGGGACGCCATTTTGGCATCAGTTTGATTAATATATTTGCATCTCTATTTTATTTGATTTATTGAAATTTCCTTTAAATTCAAATTGTGGTGATGTTATTCTCTTCATTTTTTTAGAAAAAACGAAGCAAAAAATCGTCGTCCCTCTCAAATCGCTCTGCTTTCAAGGGTGTTCGGGACGACAAGGCACGCATTCGCGTGATTAATAGGAGAAGAGCAAAGATGAAATTCCCACAATGTGACCAAACCCCCCTAGGTATCTACCCAGTAGTAGACAGAGCCTACAAACTCAAACCCCTCTATGAAGTAGGCATCACTACCGCACAGCTACGTACCAAAGATGCACTCTCTGGTAAAGTGTTAGAAGATGAAGTGATAGACGCCATCAAAATCTCAGAAGCATTCAATGCACGATTTTTCCTCAATGACTTTTGGGAACTAGGCATCAAACACAAAGCCTACGGCATCCACCTAGGACAAGAAGACATCCAAGAAGCCAACGTAAAAGCCATTCATGATGCAGGCATTCGCCTTGGCATCAGTAGCCATACCCCCAAAGAGATTGAGTTTGCACTGGGGTTTGAACCTAGCTACTTAGCCATAGGTCCTATCTATGAGCCTATCTCTAAAAAGCTTGTGTATGACACCGTAGGTACAGAAGGTCTAAAGCGATGGGCAGAGAAAGTAGACTATCCCATAGTAGCCATTGGGGGCATTACGATAGAAAATATCCATGAAGTCGTAGAGACTGGTGTGGCATCAGGTATTGCGATGATATCAGATGTGTTGGTAGAGGGTGAGGTGAGTAAGGAGAGGACTTTGGCATTGATGGAAGCATTTAAAAACCGTAATTTGTAGGGGGCAATTGCCATCGCACTAATCTGAATAGGGATGAAATAGAAAGTATATTCATATCAAAATTTATAGAGGTGCGATAGCAATCGCTCCCTACAAGTTAAATAGGAGTAAAATACTCCTATTTAAGCATAACCCAAAGAAAAATTATGTATAAATGACTTATCAATCTCTCGGGGTGCTACTAGGATAGCTGAGATAACAAACCCGTGGAACTTGAACTGGACAACTCCAGCGTAAGGAAGAGACGTTTTTGTTTATCTACAAAGAACGCTCTCCTTAGATTTATTTTAAGGAATATATATGACATCACATACATTTAAACTTTCTATTTTGACTTCTTTGGTATTACTAGATACTGCTACGTATGCAGTAGAAGCTGAGACAAATACAACACTTTCCATAGATAAAGAAGCTAGTTCTTCAGTAGTATCGTATACAGATAGTGAGGCAGGGGTGACATTAGATCCTATCGTAATAAACTCGGACTTTAGAGCCCAAAAGCTTTCTCAAACGTCTAAATCTGTGAGTGTACTGAGTGAAGACAAAATAGCCGATAAAGCCTCACAAAATCTCGAAGATGTACTTGCACAAGTGCCCAATGTGAACTTTACTTCAGGTGCATCACGAGCGCACTATGTACAAATACGTGGTATTGGTGAAAGAAGCCAGTTTAAATCTCCTGTCAATCCCTCTGTAGGACTCATCGTAGATGGTATAGATGTCTCTGAAAGTGCACTGGCACTGACGATGTTTGATGTGAAACAGATAGAGGTACTTAGGGGTCCACAAGGTATGACTTTTGGTACCAATGGGTTAGCAGGGGTGGTGAGTTTAGAGAGCAATGAACCTAGCAAAAAGACACAAGGACACCTAGAAGCAACTGTAGGAAACTACAATACCAAAGCCTATGGTGCAGCCATAGGTGGAGCATTAATTAAAGACACACTTCTAGGACGTTTCTCACTTTATAAAAATACCTCTGATGGCTTTATAAAAAATGATTTTTTAAAGCGTGAAGATACACAAAACATAGATGAACTTACTGCCAAAGCCAAGCTAAAATGGCTCATCTCTGACAAAGAGACAGTAGATATTAGCATGATGCATGTAGACGTGGATAATGGCTATGATGCCTTCAACTTTGAAAATACACGTACTACACATTCTGATAAACCTGGAAAAGATACACAAAAAATAGATGCTATTGCTGTCACCTCTACCTATCAAATAGATGAGGGGAAGCACATCGTTTCAAAAGCGAGTTTTTCTAAAAGTAAAGGAGAATACTCCTATGATGAAGACTGGTCATATGTAGGACAGTTTGCAGAGGACACCTATCCATATAGCTCGTTTGATCAGTATGACAGAGAGAGACAAAAAATAGATTTGGATGTGCGTTTGGTTTCAGATGATGCAGGGCGTATTTTTGATGCTACGACAGACTGGACTATCGGGGCATACTATAAAAAACAAAATGAAGATTTGGTACGTACTTATACCTATTTAGATGCACCATACAGCAGTAGTTTTGATACCAAAAATATAGCACTTTATGGGCAATTAGACAGTAGCCTTACAGAAAAGCTTACGCTTACTACAGGGCTAAGAGTCGAAAAATGGAAAGCAGATTTTTCTGATTCGGATGCATTGGCTATTAACACAGATGAGGTACTTGTAGGCGGAAAAATAGGCATGAGCTACCAAGTAGATGAAGACTGTATGCGTTACGTGACCCTCTCTAAAGGATACAAACCTGGTGGTGTCAATGCAGACAATGCCCTAGCAGACAATCAAAGAGATTTTAAAACAGAGCATTTATGGAATTTAGATGTGGGTAGCGCAGGCTCATTCATGCAAGGTGCACTCAAAACACGTATGAATGCCTTTTATGGACTTAGACGTGACCAGCAGGTTAAATCTTCTGTAGTTAGACCTAGAGAAGATGGTAGTACAGACTTTGTAGACTATTTGGCAAATGCGGCCGAGTCTCACTACTATGGGCTAGAAGCACAGGCAGATTATGATGTGACAGATACTTTACATATGTTTGTAAGTTTAGGACTACTTAAGTCTAAATTTGATGACTATACAGACCCTAATCCTAGTTCGGTAGATGTGAATGGCAGAGCTCCAGCACAATCACCAAAGTATCAATACAATGTAGGTTTTGACTATATGCTCACCGATGCACTAAGTCTTAGAGCTAATGTAGAAGGCAAAGACAGCTACTACTTCTCTAACAGACACAATGAAAAGTCAGAGGCATATGCCCTAGTCAATGCTAGTGTTACGTATATACAAGGTGACTTTATAGCGACACTATGGGGTAGAAACCTTACAGATACCAGCTACCAAACACGTGGATTTGGAAGCTTCGGTAATAACCCTGGCAATGGCTACAAGACAGAGCTTTATACACAACAAGGAAACCCAAGAACCTTTGGCTTTACTTTAGGCTATGACTTTTAATGGAAATCTCTGTAGACATCAGTATGTATCCACTGCAAAAAGAGTTTGAGGTACCTATTTTGGCGTTCATCTCTCAATTAGAAAAAGAAACTTCTGTTGAGGTGGTACGTAATGAACTAAGTACTCAGGTACATGGTGACTACAAAACTATCATGGCACTTTTGGAAAAAGAGATGTTCTCGGTTTTTACTGAGATACCTGACTCTATCTTTGTCCTAAAGTTTGTGGGCAATAACAGACAAGGTAAATTAGGGGTATAATCTTTTATGACTAAAATATTACAATTTTTTTTACTACTCTCACTCTCTGTGCTTGCCACAGAAAAACCAACCCTCACCATCTACACCTATGATGCTTTCTCAGCCTCATGGGGTCCCGCACCCAAGATAAAAAAATCTTTTGAAAAAGAGCATCATGTCACACTCAAATTTGTAGGGCTCTCTAGCTCTATAGGTGCACTACGCAAGATACAGTTAGAAGGCAAACGTACCAAAGCAGATATACTCTTAGGGCTAGATACCAGCATCGCAGAGGTGGCTAAAAAAACAGGGCTTTTTGTACCTCATGAGTTGAATACGTCTAAGCTGGATTTACCTGCACCTTATAACGACGATACCTTTACCCCATTTGATTACAGTTATTTTGCTTTTGTCTATGACGAGGACAGACTTAAAACTGTACCAGATTCCTTTGAATCTCTAGCTTCTATGCCTAAGGATTTCAAGATAGTCATCCAAGACCCACGCTCTTCTACAGCAGGGCTAGGGTTGCTTCTTTGGATAAAGTCTATCTATGGGGACAAAGCAGGGGCATATTGGAAACGTCTAGCCCCACACATCCTCACTATAACCAAAGGCTGGTCAGAGGCGTATGGACTCTTTCTTAAAGGTGAGGCAGACATGGTGCTAAGCTACACCACCTCACCCGCCTACCACATAGTAGAAGAGAACAAAACCAACATCAAAGCAGCCAAGTTCAAAGAGGGTCATTACGGGCAGATAGAAGTAGCTGCAGTGCTTAAAAGCTCCAAACATCAAGCACTAGCCAAACAATTTTTAGCCTTTATGCACAGCAAGACTTTTGCAGACATCATACCTACGGCAAACTGGGCGTATCCTGTGGTAAAAGGTGTTAAATTACCTAAAGCATTTGAAACATTGGTGCAGCCTAAAAAGATGATATTGATGGATGGCAAAGAGGTGCAGAAAATACGCAAATCACTCATCAACGAATGGCTAGAAGGTATGGCACGATAATGTTTGCAGGTCTCATCGTGCCATTGTTACTTTTGGCATTTGCGATCGCACTTTTTTTGACACTTTACGTGACACAGGATGGTAGCTTGTTTACTTCCATAGATACACATATCTACGGACTCCTAAAATTCACTCTCTACCAAGCCACACTCTCCACCATTCTTTCGCTCATAGTTGGCGTACTCTTAGCATGGGCACTAGCACATCAAAGTAAGTTTAGAGGGCGTTCGCTTTTGGTGGCACTCTTCTCGTCTTCTTTGGTTTTACCCACACTTATAGTGGTCTTTGGTCTCATAGGTATCTTTGGGCGTAATGGCTACCTTAATCAAGCCAGTCTGTTTTTGTTTGACCACTCTTTTGGTGCGTATATCTATGGATTGGCAGGGATATTGTTAGCCCATGTCTATCTCAATGCCTCTTTTGCTTCTCGTGCTTTGTTGCATAGTTTTGAGTCCATCCCTAAAGAGAAATATAAACTGACAAAGAGTCTGAACTTTTCTGTGTTGGAGCGTTTTTTGTATGTAGAATATCCTGCGATTAAGTCCACACTGTTTAGCATAGGTTCTACTATTTTCTTACTCTGCTTCACCTCTTTTGCAGTGGTATTGCTTTTGGGAGGTAGCCCAAGTTACAATACTTTAGAAGTAGCTATCTATGAAGCTGTAAGATTAGACTTTGATATAGGATTGGCACTGAAACTAGCACTTATTCAGCTTAGTATCTCTGCGGTACTTGTGGTACTCTCTTCAGGTTTTAGAACAGGGCTTGCAAATCTAAAGACTTCCTATACCCTCATTCCATGGAAAGAGCCTAAAATCTTGCGTGTGTTACAGTGGTCTATTATTGGCATTTTTACACTCTTTTTTGTGCTTCCTTTGCTGGTGATAGTCATCGATGGTTTGGGTGCAGACTTTGGGCATATATTTTCTGAGGCATTGTTTATCAAGTCGTTTATTACCTCTATTTCATTTGCTACAGTTTCTAGTCTATTTACAGTAGGTATCGCTCTTATGCTTAGTAACACAAGACGAAATTTCACTCTCCAAACACGCTATGGAAACAGACGCTGGGCTAGGGTAGTGGATGCGATGGTGGCATTTTCTGGTAATCTTTATTTGGCTATTCCGTCATTGGTATTGGGGTTAGGATTTTTTCTGATGTATCAAAAGTCTGAGGGTTCAGAGATAGTATGGTCAACAACTGCACTACTGACTGCCAATGTTTTGATGTCACTTCCTTTTGCGCTCTCTGTGCTGACCCCTGCCATGCATAAAACAGCACAACGATATGACAAGTTGGCTTTTTCATTAGGCATTAAAGGATGGCGACGTTGGACGATGGTAGAGTACCCCTATCTCAAAGCTTCGCTTGGCTATGTTTTTGCTTTGGCGTTTTGTTTTTCTCTAGGAGATTTGGGTATCATAGCACTCTTTGGGTCTGATGAGTTTATGACTTTGCCTTGGTACTTGTACCAGCTCATGGGGTCGTATAGGACGACTGATGCTGCTGGGGTGGCTTTGGTGATGCTTATCCTCGTGTTGAGTGTATTTATTATTATCCCTAGAGCATTTCAAAATAAATTGGATAAGAATTAAAATAATAATATTGGTGATAGCCTCGCTATATTATAAATCCTTGTCGTTTCGAACGCCCTTGTAAGCGGAGCGATTCGAGAGGAACGACGCTTTTTTTGCTTCGTTTTTTTTAAAAAAAATGACGAGAATAACAACGCCTCGATTTGAATAAGAGGAAATATAAATAAAGATAAAGAGATTAGGAGTTCAATTGTTACATATCAAAAACATAAAGTATCAATACAAAAATACAAAAGACACCTATACCTATACTCTTGAATGCAAACCCTCAGAAGTAGTAGCCATACTAGGTCAGAGTGGCTCAGGCAAGTCTACCTTACTTGATATCATCGCAGGGTTTATAGAGCCTATTTCTGGTTCGGCAATGATGGATGATATAGAACTATTAGATAAACCTATAGACAAACGCCCCATTACGATACTCTTTCAAAATCACAACCTCTTTGAGCATCTTAGCGTACAGAAAAATATACTGTTGGGTATAGATAAAAATCTCAAAGCATCTACAAAAGAGATAGAAAATATCCTAAAAGAGGTAGGGCTAGATGCCCATGAACATAAACTAACCTCAGAACTTTCAGGCGGACAGCAACAGCGTGTGGCACTCGCACGTGTACTGATGCGAAGAGAGCCTATTTTGCTTTTAGACGAGCCTTTTTCTGGATTGGATGATACTACACGTATAGAGATGCTCGAACTTGTCCAAAAAATAACTCAAGAGCATCAACTTCACACACTCATGGTTACCCACGATTTAGATGACTGTGAACGCATAGCCAACCATGTCTACAAGATGCAAAACCATATACTCATCAAACAATGACAAACATACTCAAAAAGCATCCATTTTTTAAGCAGATGCATATAGAGCGCTGGGAGCTTTTGGAAAATCAAGGCTATTGTAATGAAAACTATCTGCTAGTAGCGGATGGGGTAAAGTACATAGTACGTAAGCTCATAAGAGATGATATAGATAGAGACTTTGAATGGAGAGTCCATACTTTAGCCTATGTAGAGGGGATTACATCAGAGCCATTGGTCTTTGATAGAGAGCAGGGGTTTATGGTCTTTTCATTTTTAGAAGGCAACCATAAGGAAGTGGAGACTTCAGTCCCACAAGAAGCTAACATTTACAAGAGAGGTGGGAGTGCACCTAAAGGCATACACTGCGATAAACTCTCCACTTCCAAAAGTGATTTAAAACTTCTAGCATATACTTTAAAAAAATTACACGCTATTCCCATAGAGGTAAAGCCCATAAAACTACAAACCGATACTAGCCTGATAGACCACTACCCAAAAGAGTACGTCCTCTGTCATAACGACCTAAACCCACAAAATATCTTTTTTGATGATGTGAAGTTGATCGATTTTGAATATTCAGGAGTGAATGACAGGTATTTTGATTTGGCGAGTGTTTGTGTGGAGTTTAGGTTGGATATTCAGATGCAAAAGGTGTTTTTAGATGCGTATTTTGACGGTGATTATGTTGTAAATAAATTAGAAGCATATAAAATCGTTTATGTGCAATTGTGTGAAGAGTGGTTTGGAAATATGCTATAATATTCGAAGAATGCAAAAAAGGATAGCTATGTCAGTTGTAGAAGAGATATTTTTAGAAGTATCACCATTAAAATTACTTGATAAATTGCAGTTGGTAGAAAAAATTTTAATCTCACTGAATCCTATAGATAAAAATATAGAAGCCATTTGGGAAGATGAAGTAGAAGCTAGATTAGACGCTTATGATAAAGGTCTGCTTTCTACTGTGAGTGCCAAAGATGTATTTGCAAAATATCAAAAATAAGTTAATTAAATTGGGATTGTCGGGATGAGGGTACCCTGGCCTACAAAACTAAGCTTTAGCAGACAACCATGCTTCATAACTAAAAAATACAATCACGCCAAATACTGTTAATCCAAGAATTATTTCCATTATAAATCCTCCAATGAATTTATTTTATTCAAAATTGTTTTGTTCAAAAAATGTATAGAACCGATTAGCCAGACTACACCAATTAAAGAGAGTACTATTCTAAATGTTGACAAGTTTGAATAGTGAGAACTCAGCCATCCTAGCAAACTAATCAGTGTAACCACTGAAATACCTAGCCATACTTTTAGATAGTTTATTTTTTCTTTAATAACATCAATTTTGCTCATACATTTATTATATCATAAAGTGGAAAATATATTCTTGTAAATTGTCGGGTAGAGGGCAACCCAACCTGCACAAATTATGAATTATATCTTATATGATGCAATAGCTCAATCTTGTTCCCCTGCTTTGCGTGGGAACACATAGGAGAGTTTTGTATGTTGTGGCAGACTGATTGGATATTCAAATTGTAGTATGCATTACCACGTGCAACGTGGTAACGAGTTAAATCTCTTGACTCTTTTGGTCCTACCATCACAACACCAATATGATTCTCTGAACAAAATGATGTAAGTGCATATGAGTATATGCCTGTAGGTTCAAAGATAAAAACCGTTTCACTAATATTTTTAC
>JALSPX010000199.1 GCA_026985755.1 Sulfurovum sp.
AGGAATCCTCATGTAACATCTTCACATATTCTTCCAATTATAAAGAATAAAAAAATTATTGTTATTGACCCAGTAGAGACAAAAATTGCACAAATGGCAGATCTTTTTATTCAAATTAAGCCACATAGTGATATTTTTCTTGCACTGCTTTTAGCACGGTTTGTACATATTAATGATAGTTTAGATGAAACATTTATAGAAAAATATGCAAGTGAATTTGATGAGTACTATGAATTAACGCAAGGTGTTCGCATTAAAGCGACTTTAGAAGATATTGGTGTGACTCTTGGTGACATTGGTGATATCTTAGAATATTGCATAGATAAAAAAGTTGCCATTGTTTGTGGTGTTGGTGTACAAAAGTACAGAGATGGTGCTGATGTTATGAGAGCTATTGACGCTTTTGCTGTTTCTCTTGGTCTGTTTGACAAAGAGGGAAGTGGTGTTGCTTATCTTGGTAATTCTAAAGAGGGAATTCCTTCTGCGTTTACAACGAAGGCAAAAAGAGTCTCTAAAGTAAATACAAAATTTGATGAGTTTGAGACGGTGTTTATTCAAGGAGCAAATCCACTTTCACAAATGCCAGATACACAAAGAGTCCGTAACGCATTGGAAAAGACGAGCAATATTGTCTATTTTGGATTGTATGAGAATGAAACAAGTGCAATAGCTGATTTGGTGCTTCCTGCAAAAACATTTTTGGAAAAAAATGATGTTCGTAGCTCTTACTCACACAACGGCTTACTTGTGATGAATAAGCAGATAGAGAGTGATATTGGTATTAGCGAGTATGAGTTAGCTTCGTATCTTTGTAAGGCATTTGATGTTGCTTTAGAATCCGAAGAGTTTTATTTACAGCATTATAAAAGTTTTGGAGTATGCCGTATAAATGGCGAAATTGAAGTTGAAGGGCGATTAGCACAACCTTATAAAGATGGTTTTGATACAGATGATGGTGAATTTGTATTTTTAGAGGAGTTTGAAACGCAGCAAAATAGTGCTGAAGATGAATTGTATCTTATTACTCCAAAAAGTCCGACAAGTTTAAATTCTCAATTTAAACGCAGTCAATATGCTTATCTGCATCCATCATTGGGTTACAAAGAGAATGAAACCATCACATTAGAATCAGCAAATGGTAAACTTACTATTGCAGTAAAACATGATAAGGCTCTCAGAAGCGATACTGTTCTTATTTATAGTGGTACAGAGGGAGTAAATAATCTAACAACATCCGTGCATTCATATGAAGGAAAAAATGCAGTATTTCAGGAAAATAGAGTAAAAATAGTATAGTCTTTTATAATTATTTTAAATATAAGTTAAATTAATGAATATATCTTAAATTTACTTTTATATTTTGGTGTTATAATTACTTACTCTTTACTTAGAGTAAAGCAATCAAGCACCTATGAAATATGAGTGCTCATAAAGGAAATATATGAAAAAGTTAGTTTTAGGATTAAGTGCATTAGCTATAATGCTGTTTATGTCAGGATGTTCTACAATGCATATGGGTTGGACTGCAGTTACAGGTCAACATAAATTAGATGATGGTGCTATGAAAGCATACGATGATCTATTTACTAAAGTAGTAAAAGATGGTGATCCTGCTAAGGCAATGATGAAAGAGTTCAAAGTTGCTGAAGATGTAACTGGTGATGATGTAAAAGAGTCTATTACTGCACTTGCTGAAGAGTATAACATGAGAGTTACTGGTTATGTAAAAATGTTTACAAAAGAAGATGCGAAACCAAATGAAGTAAAAGAAGCTAGAATTTGGTCACTTTGTTCATTACATATCGCAAAAATCTTTTTAAATCACTCACGTTATTTTGGTGGTTTTATGCCATGTAGAATTATGTATGTTCAGTATGGAAATGGTGATGCATACCTCATTACAATGGATTTAACACTTGCTATCCACGGTGGATACCCACTTGATCCTGAGATGCTTTCATTAGCAACTAAAGTCGATAAAGCAATGACTGAAATTCCACAACGTGCTGCTAATGGTGACTTCTAGAAATTTCTAGAAATTTACTTTTATAGATGCAACCTTTGTATAGGGTTGCTTCTATTTCTTCTCCTTTTCTTTTTTTATACTACTTCTCTTTTTTCTTTCTTTAATATAACGCGATAGTATGATATAATTTACTCCAATTAAAATACGAGAATGAATTATGAATATAAAAGAGAT